>DATMBJ010000122.1:0-2536 GCA_035559315.1 Actinomycetota bacterium | reverse complement strand
GGGGACGTCCGGGCCGCGATCCTCTTCCTGCTGGAGGAGCGGCCGATGCACGGCTACCAGATCATCCAGGAGCTCGCGGCCCGCAGCGGCGGGATGTGGCAGCCCAGCCCGGGCTCGGTGTACCCGACCCTCCAGCAGCTGGAGGACGAGGGGCTGGTCCGGGCCGAGGAGCGCGAGGGCCGGCGGGTGTTCGCGCTCACCGACGAGGGCCGGGCGGAGGTGGCGCGGAGGAAGGACGAGGCGCGGCCCTGGGAGCTCCGGGGCGGCGCCGAGGTCGGCCCGGCGGTGGCCCGGATCCGGGAGGAGGGCTTCGCCCTGGCCGGGGCCGTGATGCAGGTGATCCGAGCCGGGGACCGGGAGCGCGCCGAGCGGGCGGCCAAGGTGCTGGCGCGGGCCCGGAGGGACCTGTACCGGCTGCTGGCGGAGGAGGAGCCCGAGGAGGGGGCCGACGCGGATGCCTCCTGAGCGCGGCGGGGACCGGGAGGCGCTGGAGGCTTCCGGGCCGCGCGGCGACGATGCCGCGATCTCGGTCCGGGGCCTGGTGAAGCGCTACGGCGACATCGAGGCCGTGGCCGGGGTCGACTTCGAGGTCCGCCGCGGGGAGCTGTTCGGGTTCCTCGGGCCGAACGGCGCGGGGAAGACCACGACGATCAACGTCCTCTGCACGCTGGTCCGCCCCACGGCCGGCGAGGCCCGGGTGGCCGGCTACGACGTCCGGACCGAGCGGGACCAGGTCCGGCGGAGGATCGGCCTGGTCTTCCAGGACACGACCCTCGACGGCTACCTCACCGGCTGGCAGAACCTGCGGTTCCACGCCGAGCTGTACGGGGTGCCGCGGGCGGAGTTCGAGGACCGGGCGCGGAGGCTGCTCGAGATGGTGGACCTCTGGGACCGGCGCGACGACCTCGTGCGGACCTACTCGGGGGGCATGATGCGCCGCCTGGAGATCGTCCGGGGGCTGCTCCACACCCCGCACGTGCTGTTCCTCGACGAGCCCACGCTCGGGCTCGACCCCCAGACCCGCGCCTCGATCTGGGACTACGTCCGGGACCTCCGGTCCCGCGAGGACGTGACGGTGTTCTTCACCACCCACTACATGGACGAGGCCGAGGGGTGCGACCGGATCGCCATCATCGACCACGGAAGGATCGTGGCCCTCGACACCCCCCAGGCGCTCAAGGCGAGCGTGGGTGCGGACCGGGTGCAGATCACGACCGAGGACGACGCCCGGGCCATCGCCGCGCTCCGGGAGCGGTTCGGGATCGAGGCCGGGGTCCACGACGGCGCGGTCACGTTCTCGGTGTCGGAGGGGGAGCGGTTCGTGCCGCGGCTGTTCGCGGAGCTCGGCGTGCCGATCCGTTCGGTGGCGGTGGCGCGGCCGACGCTCGACGACGTGTTCCTCGCCTACACCGGCCGGACCATCCGGGACGCCGAGGCCGAGGACCCGATGCGGCGGATGGCCGCGGCGTGGCTGGGGAGGAGGAGGTGAGCGGGGTGGAGGTGGCACGGACCCGGGAGGCGCCCCGGGCCCGGCCCGCGGCCGAAGGCCTGGGGCGGGAGCTGCGCGGGGCGAGGGTCGTGCTACAGCGGGAGCTGATCCGCTTCTCCCAGGACCGCCCGCGGATCCTGTCGTCGTTGCTCCAGCCCCTCATGTTCCTGTTCATCCTGGGGACGGGGCTCTCGAGTCTGGTCCGGGGCGGCGGCGCGCTCGGTGGGCTCTCGCTCCGGACCTTCTTCTATCCCGGCGTGCTCGCGATGTCGACGATGTTCACCGCGGTCTTCTCGGCGGGGACGCTGCTGTGGGACCGCGAGTTCGGGTTCCTCCGGGAGATGCTCGTCGCGCCGGTCCGGCGGAGCAGCATCCTCGTGGGGAAGGCGCTGGGGGGCGCGGTCGTGGCCACGCTCCAGGGGCTCCTCGTGCTGGCCCTCGCGGGCCTCGTGGGCGTGCCCTACCGGCCGGGGCTCTTCCTCACGCTCGCCGGCGAGCTGTTCCTGCTGTCGTTCAGCCTCACCTCGATGGGGCTCGTGATCGCGGTCCGGCTGCGGGAGATGCAGACGTTCTTCGCCCTCACCCAGATGTTCCTGATGCCGATGTTCTTCCTCTCGGGGGCCCTGTACCCGCTGAACGGGCTGCCCACGTGGCTCCGCGTGCTCACGCGGGTGGACCCGCTCACCTACGTCGTCGACCCGATGCGGCGGGCGGTGTTCTCGGCCCTCGACCTCCCCGCGTCGGTGCGCGAGGCGGTCGCGGGCGGGGTGACCTGGGGGAGCTGGCGGGTGCCGACCCCGGTCGAGCTCGCGCTCGTGGCGGCCTTCGGGGTCGTCTTCCTCGCGGTCGCGGCGCTCCGGTTCGCGCGGACGGAGTAGCGCTCGGCGGCCCGGCCGCGTGCAAAAGGTGCCCTGGAAGTGACGTGGTTCACTGCACGGAGAACCGGGGCTCGCTAGGGTCGACGCATGAGCGGGATCCGGTCGGCGCTCGAGGAGCTCGCGGCGGAGGACGTCCGGTTCGCCTCCGACGGAGAGCTCGTCGAGGGGC
>DATMBJ010000121.1:0-16045 GCA_035559315.1 Actinomycetota bacterium | reverse complement strand
CCTCGACGGCGGGGTGCGGACGGCGACGGTCGTGGCCGAGACGCCCATGGTCCTGCTCCGGATCGACCGGGCGGGGGTGGCCCGGATCGTGAAGGAGGACCCGGGCGTCGGCCTCCGGATGCTCGAGGAGCTCGCCAGGCGTCTGCGCCGGATGGAGCGCCCGCTCGCCGGGTAAGCTGCCCGGCGTGCTGCGGATCGAGTTCCACCGCCCGGACGCCCCCGACGACGTGGTGGGCGCGGCCACCTGGGACGGGCGCCGGGTCGAGGTCGAGGCCGAGGACCCGCAGGCGCGGTCGGCGATCGAGCGGGTCTTCCGCCCCACCCCGGTCGTCGTGGACGACCCCGCGCTCCGCGGGATGGGGACCCAGGGGGAGGTGGTGCTCCACCCGGGCTCGGTCGAGTGGTTCGAGCGGGCCGCGTTCGCGCGGGCCCCCGAGGTCGGGTTCGTGGCGAGGGTGGTGCGGCCGGGCGTCGAGGGCGGATGGGACCCCGCCGCCAACTACCGCCGGTTCCGGGATCAGGTCCGCCGACTCACGCTGGGGCCGGCCGCCGCCTGACGGACCGCGGCCCGATCCCACGGCCGTCGGCCCTGAACGCCGGCCCCGGCCCCGTCAGCTCCCCGCCTCCACGTACGCCCGCCCCTCGGCGCAGAAGGGCAGGAAGTCGCAGTATCGGCAGGCCGGGTTGGGGGTGGGGTCGAAGCGGGCCGCCCCGATCGCCCGGAGGGCCTCCGCCACCCGGGCCCGGGTCTCGGCCGGGTCGCCGGCGGGCCGGCTCACCTCCTCGCCGGTCGCGAGGTACAGGTACGTGAGCCTGAGGTCCTCCGCGCGCTTCCCCCAGACGTCCACGCAGGCCAGCGCGTACAGGTCGAGCTGGAGCCCGGCGAGCGGGTCGTCCCGGGGCGGGGCTCCGGTCTTGTAGTCCACCACCTCCCAGGCGCCCTCCGGGGTCCCGTAGATCGCGTCGATCCGCCCCCGCACCAGGAACCCCTCGACCGAGAGGAGGAACTCGCGCTCGGCGAAGAGCGGGACGAGCTCCGCGAAGCGGCTCCGCCGGAAGGCCTCCTTGAGCCGCTCGATCCTCCCCGGCTCCCCGGCGAGCTCCTCCAGCGTGAGGTCGGGCTCCTCGTCGAGCTCGATGAGGGTCGCCTGCCCCGAGGAGCGCCGCTCGATCCAGCGGTGGACCTCGGTGCCGATCCTCGCCGCGGGGCCGCTGAACCGCGGGAGCGGCCGGACCGCCGACCAGTAGAACCGCTTCGGGCAGCGGACGTAGTCGATCACCCCGCTCACCGAGAGCGTCGAGGGCGCCTGGGGCGCGGCGGCGGTGCGTTCCCGTTCCACGAGGGCCGCGGCGAGCGTCCGTCGCTCCGCCGCGAGCCCACGGTACGCGTCGCGCTCGGGGCCGTCGAGCCGCTCCGCCCAGGCCGCCGGGACCCCGCCCGCCCGGGCCGCCTCGGCCGCCGCCCGGCGCCAGCCCCCCGGGAACAGCGCGTCGCCCTCGTCGCGGAGGGCCGGCCCCGGCCAGTCCCGGACGAAGCGCTCGCGGTAGCCGAGGAGCGGGTTCTCGAGGCCGGGGTCCTCCGGTCCCCGGTCGACGGCGGCGAGCCCGGTCTCCTCGGCCCACGAGGCCAGCTCGTCGAAGAAGGGGCTGGGCCGTTTCGGCCTCTGCCCCTCCCCGTACCAGTGGGCCCCGGAGACGAAGAGGCTCCGCCGCGCCCGGGTGAGCGCGACGTAGAGGGTCCGGCGCTCCTCGAACTCCTCCTGGCGGCGGAGGGCCTCCTTGAACGCCGCGAGGTTGCCCTCGTAGCGGGGGAGGAGCTCCGCGTCCCCCCGGAGCTCGAAGTCGAGCGAGCTGCCCCGCTCGGCCGGGTTCTGCTGGATCTTGAGGTCCGGCAGGAGGTCGGTGGCCAGGCCGGGGACGAAGACGTGGTCGAACTCGAGCCCCTTCGCCTGGTGGATCGTCATCACCTTCACCGAGTCGGCGTCGGAGGGCTGGACCGGCGACCAGTCCTCCCGCTCCGCCTGCTCCACGAGGTCCACGTAGTCGAGGAACTCCCGGAGCGTGAGCTCCCCGCGGACCGGGGTGAACCCCGCGACCTCGTCGAGGAACGCGGCCAGGTTCCGCCGGGTGGCCAGGGCCACCTCGGCGTCGAGGTTCGCGTCCAGCTCGGCCAGGAGCCCGGTCCGCCGGATCACCTCGGCCAGGAACTCGCCCACCGGCCGCGCCGCCGCCTCGCGCAGCTCGTGGAGCTCCCGGCGGAACTCCTCGAGGCGGGCCCGGCCCTCGGCCGAGAGCCCCGCCACCTCGTCCAGGTGCTCGAGGGCCTCGGCGAACAGGAACGCGTCGGCCTCGTCCTCGTCCGGGCTCCGGACGATCGGGAGGTTCTTCTCCTTCGCCCAGGCCGCGACGCGGGCGAGGTCCTTGAACCCCACCCGGTACCGGGGCCCCAGGAGGATCCGGGCCAGCGCCACGCTGGCGTAGGGGTCGGCCACCGCCCGGGCGTAGGCGAGGACCTCGACCACGGCGGGCGTCTTGAGCAGCCCCACGAGCCCCACGACCTCTGCGGGGATCCCCCGCTCGGCGAACGCCTCCTGGAGCGGCACGAACAGCCGGCTCTTGCGGCACAGCACGGCCACGTCGCCCCACCGCGCCCCCCGCCGGTGGAGGTCGAGGATCCGGTCGGCGATCCAGGTGGCCTCGGTCCACTCGTCGGCGTGCCGCACGAGCTCGACCGCGCCCTCGCCGTTCGGCTCCCAGTGGTCGAGGCGCTTCTCGGGGTCGGGGCGCTGCGCGGGGGGGAGGGGGACGAGCACGCGGTCTGCGGCGGCGAGGATCCGCCGCCCGGAGCGGAAGTTGGTGTAGAGGGGGAGCACCGCCGCGGGGCTCCCGTCGGCCCGGCGGAACCGCTCGGGGAACGCGAGGAGGTTGTAGAGGCTCGCGCCCCGCCAGGCGTAGATGTTCTGGTCGGGGTCGCCGACGGCGGTCACCGGGAACCCGCCCCCGAACACCCGGGCGATCAGCTCGGCCTGGGCCACGTTCGTGTCCTGGTACTCGTCGAGGAGGACCGCGCCGTAGCGGGCCCGGAGCTCCTCGGCGACCTCGGGCCGCTCCTCCACGATCCGCAGCGCGTAGGTGATCTGGTCGCCGAAGTCGATCACCCCGAGCTCCCGCTTGAGCTCCTGGAAGGCGCGGACCGCCCGGGCCAGATCGATCCGCTCCAGGGCGGCGCGGTAGGCGCGGTCGCTCCGGTGCGCCGCCAGCGCCTCGAGGCGCTCGGTCGCGAACGCCTCGATCCGGTCGGGGGTCACCCGGTGGTTCGCGGCCTGGTCCGCGAGCGAGAGCACCTGGTCGACGGCGGAGGGCAGCCACTCCACCTCGAGGTGCTCGAGGGCGGCGCGGTCGAGCGCCTCGGCCGCCAACTCCTGGCGCTGGGCGTTGGTGAGGACCCGGAGGCCGGGCTCGATCCCGACCAGGAGCCCGTACCGCTCGACGATGCGGGCCGCGAACCCGTGGTAGTTGAGGACCTCCGGCTCCTCCCCCTCCGGCAGGTCGAGGGACCGGAGCGCCGCCCGCACCCGGAGCGAGAGGTTCTCGGTCGCCTTGTTCGTGAACGTGAGGCAGAGGACCCCTCCCGGGGGCACCCCGTCCGCCTCGATCGCCCCCTTCCACGCGAGCGCCAGGTAGGCGACCCGGGCCGCCATGACCGAGGTCTTGCCGGACCCGGCCCCGGCGACGATCACGCAGGGCTCGAGCGGCCACGAGATGGCCCGCCACTGCTCCTCGGTGGGCTCCGCGCCCATCGCGGCCACGATCTCGGGGGGGACCGTGCGGAGGCTCACCGGCCCGGACCTCCCGCGACCGCGGCGGCCGTCCCGGCCCGCGTCGGCGGGAAGAGCTCCTGGCCCTCGGGGAAGAGCGGGCAGAGCGGCTTGAACGAGCAGAACCGGCAGTTCGCCGCCGGGTTGGGCCGGACGCGCTCGGTCTCGTAGAGCCGGCGCAGGCGGGCCACGTCCTCCCGGATCCGCTGGACCATCGCCTCGCGGTAGGCCGGCTCGTTCCCGCGGGTGAAGCTCATCGAGACGCGCGCCACCCCCTCCCCCCGGTACCCGCGGTCTCGGAGGAACACGAGCTCCACCGCCCGGACCGGCCGGAAGGGGGCGAGCTCCTCGGCCCGGTCCACCGCGAGGTAGTAGACCCCGAGCTGGAGGTTCTCCTCGGCCGGGCCGGCGTTCCGCTTCCGCCCGGTCTTGAAGTCGGTGATCTGGGTGCCGCCGCTCGCGACCCTCCCGATCCGGTCGATGTAGCCGCGGATCCTGGCGCCCTCGAAGTCGAACTCGAAGCGCTGCTCGGTGGCGACGGCCGGCGCCGGGGCGTACTCCTCGAACCACGCCGGCAGGACCACCTCGGTCACGAGCCGCAGGAACGAGTCGGAGACCGCGCGGGCAGGGAACTCGTCGGCCCGCCAGCGCCGGCGGGCCTCGGCCTGCGCGGCGGCGAGGTCGCGGGGGAGCGTCCCCTCCTCGATCTCCTGGATCAGCCGGTGGACGAGGTGCCCGACCCACGCGTAGTGCCCGGACCGCGGCTCGAGGCCGAGCTCCTGGCCCAACAGGAACTGGAGCTCGCAGTTCTCGAGGACCTCGAGGCGGGACGCCGAGGCCCGGACCTCCTCCCGCAGCGGCGTCCCGGGGTCGGTCCAGTCCCGCTGGTACCACCACCGCTCGGGGTCCGCGCCGAGCGCGAGGAGCCCGTCGATCGCGGCGAGGCGCCGGTGGGGCGGGGCGGCGGGGTCGGCCAGCTCCCGCCGCCAGAGCGCGGTGGCCTCGGCGACCGAGACCGGCTCCCCGGCCGGGACCGTGGGCGCCGGGGCCCAGGTCACCCCGAGCTCGTCGGCGAAGCGGGAGCGGGTCGTCTCGCCGTCGTCCTGCGCGTGGCGGTCGCCGACCGTGAGCAGCGCGCGCCGGCGGGCACGGGCCAGGACCATCCGGAACAGCCGCCGCTCGTCCTCCAGGCGCTCGCGCATCCGCTCCGAGCGCGTCGGGGCCCGCTCCAGGACCTCCAGGTCGAACATGGGCTCGGGGCGGGAGAGGCTCGGGAAGTCGCCCTCGGCGGCGCCCACCACGACCACCGTGTCGAACTCCCGCCCCGCGGCGCCGTGGGCGGTGAGGACGTGGACCGCGTCGGGGGCCGCGGGCCGGCGGGGCGCCTCCCCGGCCCCGACCGCCCCCGCCTCGAACGCCTCCAGGAAGGCCGAGGCGGGGAGGTCGCCGTCCTCCTCGAGCGCCCGGGAGAGGGCCACGACCGCGTCGAGGTCGCGGGCGGCCTCGGGGTCGGCGGAGGCCCGCTCGACGAGCCGCGCTGAGCAGGGCAGCTCGCGCCAGAGGACCCGGAACGCGTCGCGCGCGGACCGGCCGGCGACCTCGGCGGCCCGGGCCAGGCAGGACGCGACGGCCGTGACCTCCCGGGCCCGGTCCGCCGGGAGCCCGTCGGTCCGGCCGAGCGCGTCGGCCGGGGAGCCGCCCGCCGCCCGCGCCTCGCGGACGAGGTGGCGGGCCTGGGCCGGCGAGAGCCGGGCGAGCTCGGAGGTGAGCAGGGTCTCGACGAGCCCGTCGCGTTCCTCGGGGCGCGCGAGCCAGCGGAGCGCGAGGAGGTAGGGGGCGACCCCGGCCTCCACCGGCAGCGAGAGCCCCCGCTCGGGCACGGTCCGGGGGACGCCGGCGTCGTCGAGGGCGCGGAGGATGCCGGCGAGCTCCGGCCCCTGGCGGCGGACGACCACCGCGAGCTCGCGCCACGGCACGCCCTCCTCGACGTGCACCCGGCGGAGCTCCCGGGCCGCCGCCGCGAGCTCCTCCGAGCCGTGGGGGGCGGCCCAGGCCTCGAGGGCCGGGCCGTCCGGGCACCTCCAGCGGGTCTCGAGCTCCACTACCCGGGCCCCCGGGAAGCGCTCGCGGAAGCGGAGGAGGGGCTCGACGGTCGTCCCCTGGAACGAGAACACGTGCTGCGCGGGGTCGCCGGCGACCACCAGGCTCTCGGGCTCGAGCGCGGCCAGGAGCCGTTCGGCCGCGAGCGTGGTGTCCTGGTAGTCGTCGACCAAGACGTGCCGGAAGGGGCCCGGCCCCTCCGCGGCGGCGTTCGCCGCCTCCCACACCACCCCGGCCTGGTCGACCAGGCCCTGGCCGGCCAGCACGTCGAGGTACCGGCGGTAGAAGGAGGCGAGCTCGCGCCAGCCCGTGAGGCCCCGCTCCTCGGCCCGGGCCGCCATGTCTTCGGGGGCGAGGAGCGCCTCCTGGGCCCGGAGCAGGAGCTGGCGGACCTCGTCGGCGAACCCCCGCAGCCGCAGGAGCGACCCGTAGGCGGGCCAGCGCGCCGGCTCCTCGCCCTCGAGCAGCTCCCGGACCAGGGCGGCCTGCTCGGCGTTGGAGAGGAGCCGGGGCGGTTCCTCGTAGCCGAGCGCGCGGAACCGGGCGGCGAGGACGCGGTGGGCGAGCCCGTGCACCGTGGTGACGTGGAGCGCGGGGAGGGCGCGGGGCAGCCGTTCCCGGAGCGCCTCCCGGGCACGGTCCCGGGCCTCCCGCGACCGGAGGACGAGCGCGGTCCCCTCCGGGTCGGCCCCCTCCTCCAGGAGGCGGGCGAACCGCTCGAGGAGCGCCGTCGTCTTGCCGGTGCCGGCCGCCCCGGTGACGAGGAGGGGCCCCCGCCGGTGGGCGAGCACCGCCGCCTGTCGGGGGTCGGGCTCGAGCGGCATGGCCGGATGCTACCGCCCGGGGCCGACATCCCCGGGGGCCGCGGGACGATCCCCGCCGGGGGGTTCCGCCGCGCCTCCAGCGGGTTCCGCGGGGCCGCCGGGACGTTCGGCGGAGCCGCCGGGGGGTTCCGCGGGGCCGCCGGCCGCCCGGGCCAGCCAGCGCGCGAGGTCCCCGGCGTCGATCCTCCCCACCGGCCGGCCCTCCGCGAGGACGATCGCGGGCCTCCCGCTCGCCACGATCTCCGCCACCTGGTCCAGCCCCGCGCCCGCGTCCACGGTCCGGAGGGCGTCGAGGGGGAGCAGGGCGTCGCGCACCGGCCGCAGCGGGTCCTCCCGTCCCACCCGGCGGGCGGAGGCGAACGAGACCGCGCCCACGAGCCGCCCGTCGTCGACCACCGGGAACACCTCCTCCTCGTGGCCGCGGAGGTAGCGGTCCAGGGCCTCGGTGAGCGAGATCCCCGCGGGCACGAGGGGCGGCGGCGGCCCCATCGCCTCCGCCGCCCGTCCCCCCGCGAGCCGCTCGCGGAGCCGCTCCCGTTGCTCGGCGCCCCGGGCGGCCTGGATCAGGAACCACCCGATGAACGCGAGCCAGATCGCGAAGCCCGCGTTCCCCTCGCGGAGCTCGAGGACGCCGATCCCGGCGAGTGCCACCCCCACCGCGACCCCCACCCAGCCCGCCACGCGGCTCCCCTTGGTCCGGCTCCCCGTGGCCCGCCAGACCAGGGCCCGGAGGATCTGCCCGCCGTCGAGCGGGTAGCCGGGGAGGAGGTTGAGGCCGCTCACCATGGCGTTCACGAGGGCCGAGTACCCGAACACCCCGGCGAGCGGGGGGAAGGGGTCCGCGGCGGCGAGGGAGAGCCGCCAGAACAGGAGCGCGAGGAGCCCGTTGCTCAGCGGGCCCACGGCCGAGATCAGGAGCTGGACGGTGGCCCCGCCCCGGTCGGCCGGGGTCTCGGTCGCCCCGCCCCAGAACAGGAGCCGGATCCCGAACACCGGGAGGCCCTTGGCCCGGGCCATGGCGGCGTGGGCGAGCTCGTGGACGAGGACGGAGCCGAAGAAGAGGGCCGCGGCGACCAGGGCCAGCCCGAGGGCCTCGAGCTCACCGAGGTGCGGGTTCGTGAGCCCGACGCGGACGTAGAGCGTGTAGGTGATGGGGATCGCGACCCATACCCAGGAGGCGTCCAGGGTGATCGGCACCCCGCCGATCGAGCCGATCCGCCAGCCTCGCCCGAACACCCCTCGAGCCTACCCGCTCCCGGGAGGAGCCCGGATCCCGAGGCGGTGGGAGCATGGGGATCCCGTCCGCCCATCACCCCAGGTCGAGCAGGCCCTGGAGGTCGCGCGCGTTGCGCACCGCGTAGTCCCGGTAGCAGTTGTTGAACAGCACGTGGGTCTCGCGGGTCCGCTCGGCCAGGGACGTGATCTTCGGCACCCACTCCTCGAGCTCGCGGCGCTCGTAGAGGTACTTGAAGCGCTCGGCGGCGGTCGCGTCCTTCCGGGCCCACGCCTCCGGGTCGCGGCCGTGGAACCGCACCACCGAGAGGTCGTCGGCGGTGGCGGCCGCGATCGGCGGGACGCTCGAGTCGAACCCCTGCGGCATGTCGACGCAGACCAGGGGCAGGCGGTGCTCCTCGAGGAACGAGAGGGTCTCCTCGCGGTTCCGTTCCTCGAGCCAGCTCCGGTGGCGGAACTCCACCGCGATCCGGAAGTCCGAGAGCCGCTCCGCACACTCCACGATGTAGTCCTTGTTCCGGCGGGAGATCACGAACCACTGGGGGAACTGGAACAGCACCGCGCCGAGCTTCCCGGCGGAGTGGAGCGGCATCAGCGCGTCGCGGAACCGCTTCCAGACCTCGTCCACCACGTCGGGCGGGAGCTGGTCCCGGTAGAGGTTCCGCTTCTCGAGCAGCTCCTCGGGGAGGGCCTCGCGGAGGTCCTTCGGCAGCGAGTCCCTCCTCGTGGGGTGGTTCGTGAGGAGCGAGTACGCCTTGACGTTGAACGTGAAGTGCGGGGGCGTCCGCTCGACCCACAGGACCGAGTTCCGCTGGGTCGGGGGATGGTAGTAGGTGGAGTCGACCTCCACGATCGGGAAGAGGCTCGCGTAGTAGCGGAGGCGGGCCTCGGGGGTGCGGACGTCCTTCGGGTAGAAGTCGCTCTCCTCGACGAGCGTGCGGTCGGTCCAGCTCGAGGTCCCGACCAGGATGCGTCCGCGCGGCACCGCCGCTAGCCCTCGGGCCGGCCGCGGCGGAGGACCGCGTCCCGGGCCTGCCCCGCCCGCCGCCTCGCGGCGTTCAGCGCGCGCTGGGCCCAGGCGTACTCGGTCGCGAGCACCGCGAGGCCCACGAGGATCAGGAGGGAGCCCGGGCCGGGCAGCACGAGGAGCGCGACGCCGACCACCACCAGGAGCCCCCCGACGAGCGAGACGGCGATCCGCCTGCCGCTCCGCCGGACGAACCGCACGACCTCCCGGAGCGGGAACCAGACCCACCGCGCCACGTCGCGTGCCCCCACATCGTCGAGCATAGGGGGGACGACGGACGACCGCACCCCCGGGAAGCCGGGGGCGCGGTCGTGCGGTCGGAGACGGGGATCAGTCGTCCTCGTGGTCGTCGTCGACGCTGCCCGGCCCCGAGTGCTCGCTGGGGCCGGACCGGTCGTCGTCCGGGCTGTCCTCGTCGTCCTGGTCGTGGTGATGCCCGTCATCGGGGTCGTCGACGTCGTCCCCGTGGTCGTCGTCGACGCTCCCCGGCCCGGAGCTCTCGCTCGGCCCGGACCGGTCGTCGCTGTCATCCGGGCCCGAGCGGTCCTGGTCCCCGACGCCTCCCGTGCACCGCGGGTCGTCCGCGTGCTCCGCCTCGTCGCAGGGGCCGCTCACGTCCTCGCGGCCCGGGTCGTCCGAGGGGCTCGCCTGCGGCGCGGCTCCCGTGCCCCCGCACCGCGGGTCGTCCGCGTGCTCCGCCTCGTCGCACGGGCCGCTCACGTCGTCGACCCCGTCGTCGTCGGGCGTCGGGGTCGCGGTCGGCGTAGCGGCCGGCGTGGCCATCACCGCGGCCGCACCGGCGCCTCCGCCGGAGCCCCCGGCCAGCGCCACCGCGCCGACGCCGACCACGAGCGCCAGCGCGACCAGGACCCCGATGATCCCGAGCTTCGTCCTGTCGGTCATACCGTTCCCTCCTCCCTGTCCCGTGTGCCGGCTCCAACGGTAGGGAGGAGGGGGTTAGCGGCTCGCGAAGGCGGGGTTAAGGGAGGGGAAAACCTCAGTCGTCGTGGGCTTCGTCCCCGGAGCCGCTCCCGCTCGAGTCGTCCGAGCCGCCCGAGCCGCTGCCGCTCGGATCGTCCGAGCCTGACCCGCTCCCGCTCGAGTCATCCGAGCCGCCCGAGCCGCTGCCGCTGGAGTCGCCCGGTCCCTCGGTCCCGCCCGAGTGGTCGTCCCCGCCCCCCGGACCGCTCCGGTCCCCGGAGCGGTCCTCGCTCCCTCCGCCGTCGTGCGCCCCCGGGGTGGGGCTGGGGGAACGCTCGATGGGGGAAGGGGAGGAGGCGTCTCGGGGCTGGGAGACCTGGACCACCGTGACGGGGTCGCCGAGGTCCCGGCCCACGAGGGCGGCGGCCCCCACGGTCATCCCGAGGGCGAACAGCACGCCCGCGATGCCCAGCGCGACCGCGATGAGGGACCGTCGCACGGCTCGAAGGTAGCGCGGTGCGGGATAAGGGATGGTTAAGGATCCGCCGGGCGGGGGTCGCGGCCGCCCGGCTCGGCCCCGACTCCCGGCTCGGCCCCGGCCCCCTGCTCGGCCCCGACCCCCGGCCTGCCCGCGCCTCCCGGCTCGGGCAGGGGCCGGAGCGACACCTCCACCCTCGTTCCCCCGCCCGGGGCCTCAAGCACCTCGACGCCCCCGCCCCACCGTTCCGCGAGCTCCCGGACGATGGCGAGGCCCAGCCCCGAGCCGCCGGGCGGCGCGCCCCGCCCCCGGTAGAAGCGCTCGGTGACCCGGCCCCGCTCCTCGGGCGGGATCCCCGGGCCCCGGTCCTCGACGGCCAGGACGATCCGCCGGTCGCGCCGCTCGACCCGCACCGCCACCGGGCCGGGCGCGTAGGCGATCGCGTTGTCGAGGAGGTTGTCGAGGATCTGGTCCACGTCGCCCGGCTCGGCCTGGGCCGTCGCGCCGTCCCCCTCCACCGCGATCTCGGCCCCGGCGCGCCGGGCCCGTTCCGCCCACCGTTCCGCGGCCCTCCGCGCCGCCTCGCCCACGTCGGTCCCCACCGGCTCCCCGGCCTCGATCCGGCGGGCCAGCACGAGGAGCCGGTCCACGATCCCCGCGAGCCGGTCCACCTCCCGCTCGGCGGCCTCGAGCTGGCGGCGGACCTCCCCGGTGGGCGCCTCGGCGATCGCCGACTCGAGGCGGAGCTTCATCCCCGCGAGCGGCGTGCGGAGCTGGTGGGAGGCGTTGGCCACGAACTCCCGCTGGGCGGCGACGGCCCGCTCCAGTCGCTCCGCCATCGCGTCGAACGAGCGGGCCAGCTCCCGGACCTCCGCGGCGCCGCCCGGGTCGCCGGCCCGGGCCGACAGGTCCCCCCGGCCCAGGCGGCCCGCGACCTCCGCGAGCCGGGCGAGCGGGCCCGCGAGCGAGGAACCGAGGGCGAACGCGATCACGACCCCGGCGAGGATCGCGGAGAGCGCGATGGCCCCGAGCCCCAGCACGATCCGCCGGAGCGCCGCGTTCACCTCCCCCAGGCCCTCGGTCAGCCGGACCGCCCCAAGCCTGGCGCCCTCGTCCACGATGGGGACGGCGGCCACCATGATCTGCTCCCCGAGGTCCCGGCTGAACCGGACCGCGGTGGTCGGCAACCCCCGGAGCGCCCGGCCGACCTCGGGGCGGCCGGGGGTGGCGTACGGCTCGCCCACGTCGCCGATCCCCTCGGAGTCGGCGAGGAGCAGGCCGTCCCGGTCCACCACGATCACCCGGACGTCCCCGAGCTGCGCCGCCACCTCCGGCACCAGGACCCGGCGGAGGTAGCGCCGGCGCTCGGGCGCCAGGTTCTCGGCCCCGATCGTGGCCGCTATCCCCTGGGCCTCCACCAGGAGCCGCGTCTCGACCTCGGCCCGGGCCCGGCGCTGGAGGGTGAGGACCAGCGGGACCTCGAGCGCCACGACCACCGTGAGCAAGATGTAGGTGAGGGCGAGGACGAACCGGGTCCGGACCTTCGTGGCCGCCTCCTAGCCCGCCAGCTCCTCCGCCGATGCGAACCGGAAGCCCACGCCCCGGACCGTGGTGATGTAGCGGGGGCGGGCGGGGTCGTCCCCGAGCTTCTTCCGCAGCCACGAGACGTGGACGTCCAGGGTCTTCGTGGAGCCGAACCAGTGGGGGTCCCAGACCTCGTCCATGATCCGCTCCCGGCGGACCACCTCCCCGGCGTGGGCCATGAGCAGGTGGAGGAGGTCGAACTCCCGGACGGTGAGCTCGAGCGGCCGGTCCCCCTTGGTCACGGTCCGGGACGCGGGATCCAGCCGCAGGTCGCCGAGCTCGATGACCCCCCGGCGCGGCGGCCCCGCCCCCCGGCGGAGGATGGCCCGGATCCTCGCCACGAGCTCCCGGGCCGAGAAGGGCTTCACCACGTAGTCGTCGGCCCCGAGCTCCAGGCCGACCACCCGGTCCACCTCCTCGCCGCGGGCGGTGAGCATGATGATCGGGACGTCCGAGCGCCGCCGGAGGTCCCGGCACAGCTCGCGCCCGTCCCCGTCGGGGAGCATCACGTCCAGGAGGATGAGGTCCGGCTCCTCCCGCCGGATGGCCTCCTCGGCCCGGGCCAGGGTCGGGGCCACCTCGGCCTGGAACCCCTCCCGCTCGAGGTGCTCCGCGAGCGGCTCGGCGATGGTCGCCTCGTCCTCGACCACGAGGATCCTGGGTTTCACATGCCGATCGTAGCCGGGGAGGCGGCGATCGGGCCGGGCTACCGGACCTTGGACGAGGGGCCCGACGGCCGGGGGGCGGGCGCGTCCCGGGAGGCGAGCAGGCGGCGCGCCGCCGCCTCGTTCCCCTTGCGGCGGAACAGCTCGAGGGCGGCCTCGAGGGCCCGGTCGGCCTCCTCCGCCTTCCCCGCCGCCCGGAGCACGGTCGCCAGGTCGGCGTGGGCCTCGCCGCGCATGTTCAGGTAGTCGGTGGGCTCCCCGCGGGCCACCGCCTCGCGGGCCAGACGCTCGGCCGCCTCCAGGTCGCCCGTGGCTGCGAGGACCTTGGCCCGGGCGCTCCGCCAGCCCACCTGGGAGGCGACGTCGTCGGGGGCCGACGCCGCCTCGCTCACCGTGGTCATGAGCATCGCCTCGTCGAGCCGGCCCGAGCGGTAGAGGATCTCGGCCAGGAGGGCCGCGGCGCTCGAGAGGAGGCTCCGCTCGCCCATGTCCTGGAGCCGGTCGAGGGCCCAGCGGGCGTGCCGCTCGGCCCCCTCCACGTCGTCGGCGAGGAGCAGGGTCGAGGCGTAGCCGATGGAGATGGCGACCGCCTTCCACTCCGCGCCCTGCTCCCGGGCCCGGGCCAGCGCGTCGTCCAGGAGCCGCCGGGCCTCGTCGAACCGGCCGGCCATCCCCTGCAGGAGCCCCAGCTGGCCGAGGGCCTCGACGTTCGGCCTGGGGGAGCCCTCCACGATCCCCCGGACCAGCTCGATCGCCTCGGGGACCGGCATCGGGCCGAGCGTCACCCCGATCCCCCGCCGTTCCTCGATCTCCCGCTCGTCGCCGGCCTTCCGGGCGAACCCGGCGCCCTCCTCGAAGGCCCGCAGGGCCTCCTCCTGGCGTCCCAGCCGGTTCAACGCGTCCCCCATCAGCCGGTAGGCGCGGGCCACGCCGGCGTCGTCGCCGACCTCCCCCAGGGCCTCCGCCGCCTCCCGGGCCAGCCGGATCACCTCCTCCGCGTCGGCCCGCTCGGGCTCCCGCCACAGCCGGAGGTCGGCGCGCTCCATCCGCAGGCGCCACCCCGCCCGCCCATCCCCGAGCCGCTCGGCGAGGGCCATGGCGCGCTCGAGGACCTCGTCGGCCCGCCCCAGCTCCCCGGTCTCGTAGAGCGCCACCGCCAGCCGCCAGGAGAGGTCCGGCACGGCCGGATCGTCGGGCCCCAGGAGGTCGACGGCGCGCCCGAGGAGGCTCGCCGCCGCCGGCATGTCGTTCCGGGCGAACGAGCGGCGGCCGGCCGACGCGAGCCGCTCCGCCGCCCGCCGACGGAGGTCGTCCTCGGGCTCGAGCCCGATCTCCGCGCGGAGCCGGTAGGCGGCCTCGAGGTGGTAGCCGATCAGCTCCTCGAACTCGGGGAGCCGGTCGCCGGCCCGCCGTTCCAGGGACTCCCCGAACCGCTCGTGGAGCTCGGCCCGGGTCCGCTTCGCGGTCGACCCGTACACGACGTCGCGGATCAGGAGGTGGCGGAAGCGGTAGGCGCCGGCGCCCCGGCGGCCGCCGTCGAGCGGGACCACCACGTCCCGGCCCACCAGGTGCTCGAGCGTGCGGGAGAGCCGGTCGGGCTCCTCGTCGGTGAGCGCGGCGAGGTCGTCGAGGGAGAACTCCTTGCCGACCACGGCGGCGAGCTCGAGGACCCGCCGCTCCCTCGCCGGGAGGCGGTCGAGCCGGGCCCGGATCAGGGCCTGGACCGTGACCGGGACCGGGACCGTCTCGACCCCGAGCGCCAGCACCCAGTCGCCGTCGCGCCAGCGGAGGGTCCCGTTCTCGATCAGCATCGCGACCAGCTCCTCGAGGAACAGGGGGTTCCCCTCGGCCGCGTCGAGGATCAGCTCGCGCGCCGCCTCGGTGACGACGCCCCCGGGGAGGAGGTTCGCGAGCAGCGCCTCGGCGTCCTCGTCGGGGAGGGGCTTGAGCGAGACCGTGACCGAGTCGAACCGGCCGCTCCCCCATCCCGGCCGCCGCTCGAGCAGGTCCGGGCGGGCCAGGCAGGCGAGGAGCAGCGGGGCGTCCGTCGCCCAGGTCGCGATGTGCTCGACGAGGTCCAGGAGCGTGGTCTCGGCCCAGTGGACGTCGTCGAGGACCAGGATCAGGGGCCGGCGCCGGGCCAGGGCCTCGAACAGCTTGCGGATGGCCCAGAAGATCTCGTCGGGGGAGGGCGGGCCCTCGGAGATCCCCAGGACGCCCGCCACCTGGTCGAGGATGAAGCCCGCGTCGTCGGTCCCCTCCAGGAGCTCGCCGATCCTGGCCCGGAGCTCGGCGGGGGGGTCGGCGCCCCCGGCCCCCGCGGCCTGGCGGACGATCTCGGCGATCGGCCAGAACGTGACGTCGGTGCCGAACGAGAGGCACCGGCCGGCGAGCACCGCGGCCCGCTCCCCGACCTCCGCCGCGAACTCCGCGATCAGGCGGGACTTGCCGATCCCCGCGGGCCCGAGGACGGTGACCAGGGCCGGGGTCCGCTCGCGGACGGCGCGGTCGAAGGTCTGCCGGAGCAGGTCCAGCTCGGCCCGGCGGCCCACGAACCCCGTCTCGAGGACCCGCCGGCCGCCGGCCGGGGGGGCGAGGAGGCGGTAGGCGACCGTCGAGGACTCCCCCTCCTCGCCCAGGAACACCGTGGCCGGCTCCACGCCCCCCGACTGCCCGGCCAGGCGGAGGGTGAGCTCGTCGAGGAGGATCTCGCCGGGGGGCGCCGAGCGAGACAGCTCGTCGGCGGCGTCGAGGGGGTCGGCGGAGAGCAGGGCGCGGCGGTCGCCCGCCTCCTCGACGAGGACCTCGCCGCTCGCGATGCCGGCCTGGACGGAGAACCCGCCCTCCGAGGACCGGCCGAGCTCCCGGACCCGCGAGGCGGCGACCATGGCGCGGGCCGCGTCGTCCTCGTGGGCGGAGGGGATCCCGAAGACCGCCACCACGCGCCCGCCGAGCGCCTCGTGGACCGCGCCCCCCGAGGAGGCGACGGCGTGGAGGACCTGCTGGAACGCGGCCTCGGCGCTCCCGAGGCGGGCCTCGGGGTCGGCGCCGGCCTCCCACCGGAGGCGGCAGGCCAGGGCGGTGACGGTCCGTCGGACCCGCCGCGGCGCCCGGTCGGCCTCCTCAGGTTCCGCGGCGCGGGGAGCCGGCTCGAGCTCCGGGGCCTGGCGGAGGATGTCCTGCTCGAGCTTGCGGAGGGCGGGGCTCGGCTCGATCCCCAGCTCCTCCGCGAGCCTCCGCCGCAGCCGCTCGGCGACCTCGAGGGCGTCCGCCTGCCGCCCGGCGCGGTACAGGGCGAGCATGGCGATCCCGTGGAGCCGCTCGTCGAGGGGGGCCTCGGCGAGGAGGCGCTCGACCTCCGGGACGACCTCGGCGTGGCGGCCCAGGGCCAGGTC
>DATMBJ010000120.1:0-1916 GCA_035559315.1 Actinomycetota bacterium | reverse complement strand
GAGCTGTTCACCCCGGAGGGGATCGGCACGATGATCACGGCGGACGGCGCCCCGGCCGGGGTGCTCGAGCCCGCGGAGGCCGCGCCGTGAGCCGGGCCCCGGCGCGGAGGGCGCCCGCGGCCGCCCGCAGCCGTCCCGGGGGCCGGGGGAACGGCGCGCTGAAGGCCAAGCGCCAGCAGGCGATCCTCTCGCTCGTCTCCCGCGAGCGCCTCTCCTCGCAGGAGGAGATCCGGGCCCGCCTGGCCGCGATGGGCCTCGAGGCCACCCAGTCCACGATCTCCCGCGACATCGAGGAGCTCGGCCTGGCCCGCATCCACGACCGGGAGGGGGTCCGCTACGTCGTGCCCGGCCGGGCCGCGGGGGGCTCGCCCACCCGGCTCCTCCGCCACCTCCTCGACGAGTTCGCCCTGGCCTTCGTCCCCTCCGGGAACCTCCTCGTGATCCGGACCCCGCCCGGCGCGGCGAACGCCCTCGCCGAGGGGATCGACCGGGCCGAGCTGCCGGAGGTCGCGGGGACCGTGGCGGGGGACGACACGATCCTCGTCGTGGCCGCCGAGGGGCGCTCGGGGCGGCGCGTCGAGCGGCGGTTCCGGGAACTCATGGAGGAGGGATGATGCGCGCGGTCCTCGCGTACTCGGGCGGCCTGGACACCTCGGTCGCGATCCGCTGGCTCCGGGAGCAGGGCTACGACGTGGTGGCGGTGGCCGTGGACGTCGGCCAGCAGGAGGACTTCGACGAGGTCCGCCGCCGCGGCGAGGCGGCGGGGGCCACCGAGGTCCGGGTGGTCCCGGCCGTGGAGCGGTTCGCCGAGGAGGTGCTCTCCCGGGCCATAAAGGCCAACGGCCTCTACGAGGGGAAGTACCCGATGGTCTCGAGCCTGGCCCGCCCCCTGATCGCCGAGGAGGTGGTCAAGGTCGCCCGGGAGGTGGGCGCGGCGGCCGTCGCCCACGGCTGCACCGGGAAGGGGAACGACCAGGTCCGCTTCGAGGTCTCGTTCGCGGTGCTCGCCCCGGACCTGCGGGTGATCGCCCCGATCCGCGACGCCGGGATCCCCCGGGAGAAGGCACTGGCCCTGGCCGCCGAGTGGGGCATCCCCGTGGCCGACGTGGCGGGCTCCTACTCAATCGACGAGAACCTGTGGGGGCGCACCGCGGAGTGCGGGCCGCTCGAGGACGCCTGGGCCGCGCCCCCCGAGGACGCCTTCGCCCGCACCGCCCCGCCGGGCGCGCGGCCGCAGGAGCCGACCGAGCTGGTGGTGGGCTTCGAGCGGGGGGTCCCCACCGCCCTGGACGGCGCGCCGGTGCCGCTCGCCGAGCTGATCCGCCGGGTCGACGCGCTGGGCGGCGCCTACGGGTTCGGGCGGGTCGACATGATCGAGAACCGCCGGGTGGGGATAAAGTCGCGCGAGCTCTACGAGGTGCCGGGGGCGCTCGCGCTGATCGCCGCCCACCGGGCCCTCGAGGACCTCACGCTCGAGCGGGAGGTCGGCCACTTCAAGCCGCTCCTCGAACAGCGCTGGGCCGAGCTGGTCTACGACGGGCTGTGGTTCTCGCCGCTGCGGCGGGCGATCGACGCCTTCGTCGACGCGACCCAGGCGCCGGTGAGCGGGGAGGTGCGGCTCCGGTTCTCCCCGGGGGCCTGCGAGGTCGTGGGACGGCGCTCCGACCACGCCCTCTACGACCTCGAGCTCGCCACCTACGGGCCCCAGGACGCCTTCGACCAGTCCCACGCCGAGGGGTTCGTCCGCCTGTGGAGCCTGCCCCTGCGGGTGTGGGCCTCGAAGCAGGGCGGGCGGTGACCATCGGCCGGGACGGGGAAGCGGCGCCGCCGGGCGCGACGGGTGACGCGGCCGGGACGGCGGATCCGGCATCGGCGGGCGGAGGCCCGGGCGTCGGCGGGCGGGCCGCCGGCGCCCG
>DATMBJ010000119.1:0-17388 GCA_035559315.1 Actinomycetota bacterium | reverse complement strand
CCAGCGGGTCTTCTTGAGGAGCTTCTTGTGCTTCTTCTTCCGCATCTTCTTGCGGCGCTTCTTGATCAGCGACGGCACGCGGATCCCCCTCGGCTCACTCGGTCCCGAACAGGTTCCGGAGGTCGACGCGCTTGGCGCGGAAGCTCTCCTCCAGTCGGACGGACCCAAGTCTAAGGGCCCGGGGCGCCTCTGCCACCGGCGTGATCAGGCGGAGGACCCCCTCCTCCCGCGAGTGCTCGAGGTAGCCGATCCCGAGGTCGTTCCCCCGTCCGTCGGAGAGCCCCACGAGGAGCCGGTCGAGCAGCGAGAGGTCGAAGAGCTCCGGGAGGGCCGGCATGAACACCGTCGGCTTCACCCGGAACCGGTGGAGCTCGCCGGAGAAGTAGCGCCGCATCGCCCGCTCCCGGTTCTCCGCCCGCTGCTCCACCGTGGTGGGGACCACGTCGGGGTGGACCCCGAGCGCGATCACCTCGGTCCCGAAGAACCGCTGGAGCACCCCGAGGAGCGGCTGGAGCTCCTCCCCCCGCTGCAGGCCCACGATCAGGTCGGGCTCCACCATCTGGGCCTTGTGGAACTTGAGGAGCTGACCGTAGATCCCGGACACGAGCCCGCTCGTGTCGACCACCACGAGCTCGGCCCCCTCCCGGCGGGCCCGCCCGGTGAGCCTCGCCACCCCGGTGACGAGGGCGAGGAGGTGGCCCTGGGGCGAGGTGGAGCCCACGAACGCCAGCGCGTCGGGGCGGGCCAGCCGGTCGGGCTCGAGGTCCGCGGGGTCCCGCACCAGCCGGAGCCCGGCCGTGGCCGGGGGCCCCACCGACTTCTGCCCGGGATCCGCGTCCACGAGCGCCGCCGTTCGGCCGGCCTCCACGGCGGCGCGCAGCAGCGCCCGCGCGAACGTCGTCTTGCCGGTGTCGAGCCCGCCGACCAGGAGCACCGTCCGCTTCTCGCGCGCGGCGCGCCCGACGAGCGCCTCGTGCTCGTTCAACCCGCCTCCTCGACCGCTCGGGTCCGGAGGCGCCCCTCTCCGCTAGCCCGCGGCGGTGAACCGTTCCTGGAGGTAGCGGTCCACGTCCTCCTCGCGGATGCGGTAGCCGCGACCCACCCGCACGGCGGGGAGGTCGCCCTGCCTGATCAGTCGGTACACGGTCATCCTGGACACGCGGAGCAGCGCAGCGACCTCGTGCACGGTCGCGAACCGGGCTTCGGTGAGGGGCCGCCTCGCCAAGTCGGGCGTATCCTACCCGGAACCCCGACCGGGGCGCCCCGCCCCCCTCACCACCCGAGCACGCGGGCGGCGATGGCCTGGAAGCAGGGCCAGTACGCGTCCGGGGCCACGTTGTCGTCCATCACGATCACCGTGCGGGTCCGCCCCAGGGCCCGGGCCACGACCAGCGCCGGGTCGTTCACGTCGGCCACCGCGATGGTCTCGATCCCCGCCTCGATCGCGGCCCCGGCGAAGCCGTGGTCGGCGAAGACCAGGTCCGGGCGAGCCTCGGCGAGGATCCGGTGCATCGCGTCGGGGGCGTGGGTGTGCCGGGCCGAGGCCCGGTCGGTCAGCATCGCGACGTGGTCGAGGTAGCGGATCCGCCAGGTGCGATGCAGGCCCGGTTCCCGCCACCGCGCGCCGTCGGCCGGCCGGATGGGCCGGGCCCCGTGGGCCGCGACCAGCCGCCCGACCTCGAGGTAGAGGAGCGCGAGCCCCACGGGGTGCCCGGTGGCCAGGACCAGGGTCTCACCCCGCCGGCACGCCAGGGCGAGCCGTTCGCCGGCCTCCTCGCAGGCGTCGAGGACCCGGGCCGGGTCGACCTCGACGGGCCCGTCGGCCGCCCCGGGGTCGAGGGTGCAGCCCGCGAGCTCGCCGATGAGCGCCAGCACCTCGGCTTCCGTGAACCCACCGAGCCCGGTCATCCCGAGCTGCTTGTCGGGCTCGCCCTGGAGGAGTTCCCGGACGTGGCGGCGGACGTTCTCGAGGGGGTGCGAGACGATCCCGGCCACGCCGCCCTCGAGGAGCGCCGCCTCCAGCTCCGCCCGCTCGAACGGGCGGGGCACCCACCGGTCGTCGACGGCCGGCAGACGCGCAGCGTGGGCTTCGATAACGTCCATCGGGCCATGGTACCGGGAGGTGGGCGCGGGTGGACCTGCGGGGCGCGGTCGCGGTCGTGACCGGGGCCTCCGCCGGGATCGGCGAGGTCACCTCGGTCCTCCTCGCGCGCGAGGGGGCGGCGGTGGTCCTCGCGGCGCGGCGGATGGAACGGCTGGAGGCGATCGCCAGGGCCATCGAGCGCCGGGGCGGGCGGGCCCTGCCGGTCGCCCTGGACGTGGCCGACGCCGACCAGATCGCCCGGCTCCCCGCGGTCGTCGAGGAGGCGTTCGGCCGCTGCGACGTGCTCGTGAACAACGCGGGGATCCCGGGGGGCGGACGGTTCGAGGAGCTCTCGCCCGAGGACATCGAGCGGATCGTGCGGGTCAACCTCCTCGGGGTGCTGCTCTGCACGAAGGCGTTCCTGCCGCTCCTGCTCCGGCGGGGCGGCCACGTGGTGAACGTCTCCTCGCTCGCGGGCCGCTACGCGACCCCGGGGGCCTCGGTCTACACCGCGACCAAGCACGGCGTGACGGCCTTCAGCGAGGCCCTGTACCACGAGCTCGCCGACCGGGGGGTCCTCGTGACCTCGGTGAACCCGGGGTTCGTCCGGACCGAGGGGTTCCGGCACGACGACCTCGACCCGCGCCTCGTGATGAGCCCCTGGCACGTCGGCCGCCGTATCGTCGAGGTCGTGCGCGAGGGGATCGCCCCCGAGTACTCGATCCCGCGCTGGCTCGGGCCGTTCCAGGCCTTCCGCGTGCTCACGCCGCCGCTCTACCACTGGGGGGTGCGGCTGGCGAGCCGGCGCCTCCACGCCTCCCGGCGGGAGGGGGACGGTTAGGCGCGGCGCACCAGCACCGGGAGCCGCCGGGGTCCCCAGTCCCCGGGCGGCCCCTCGAACACCCCCGGGATCCGCGTCCCGCAGGAGCGGCACCGCCCGTCGTCGGTGAGGTTCCAGCCCCCGAGGAGGTACCAGTCGCGCTCGATCACCGCCGCGCCGCACCCGTGGCAATAGGTGGTCTGCCCCTCGGGATCGTGGACGTTGCCGGTGTAGACGTATCGGAGGCCATTGGCCATCGCGATCCGCCGGGCCCGCCGGAGCGTCTCGGGCGGCGTCGGCGGGCGGTCGAGCATCTTGAAGTCCGGGTGGAAAGCCGTGAAGTGGAGCGGCACGTCGGGCCCGAGGTGCTCGACGAACCACCGGGTCTCGGCGTCGATCTCCTCATCGGAGTCGTTCAGCCCGGGGATGAGGAGCGTGGTGACCTCGAACCACACGTCGGTCTCGCGCCGGAGGTACTCGAGCGTCTCGAGCACCGGGCGGAGCTCCCCCAGGCAGATCTTCCGGTAGAAGTCCTCGGTGAAGCCCTTGAGGTCGACGTTCGCCGCGTCCATGTGGGCGTAGAACTCGGCGCGCGGCTCGGGGCACATGTAGCCGGCGGTCACGGCGACGGCGCGGATCCCCCGGGCGTGGCAGGCGTCGGCCACGTCGATCGCGTACTCCATGAAGATCACCGGGTCGTTGTAGGTGAAGGCCACGCTCGGGCACCCGAGCCGTTCGGCCGCGCGAGCGATCTCCTCCGGCGAGGCCTCCTGGGCGAGCGTGTCGACCTCCCGGGACTTCGAGATGTCCCAGTTCTGGCAGAAGCGGCACCCGAGGTTGCAGCCCGCCGTGCCGAAGGACAGGACGGGGGTCCCGGGGAGGAAGTGGAACAGGGGCTTCTTCTCGATCGGATCCACGCAGAAGCCGCTCGACCGCCCGTAGGTGGTGAGGACGATCGCGTCGCCCACCCGCGCCCGGACGAAGCAGAACCCCCGCTGGCCCTCCTGCAGCTTGCAGGCGCGCGGGCACACGTCGCACTGGATCCGCCCGTCCGGGAGGCGGTGCCAGTACCTGGTCGGATGCGTCCCGACGGCCGCGCTCCCCGGCATCCCGACCACCGGCTCCACCGTATACCATCGCGAGGCCGTCCGACCGAGGAGGTCCCATGCATCCCGCCCGTACGCTGCTCGTCCTCGCCGTCGCCGCCGTGCTGGTGCTCCCGCCGGGGGTGGCGGAGGCGGCGCCCGCCGCCGACCGGACCACCGTCCGCGGGGCGATCGCCATGGTGCGGATCCGGATGCGCGACAACGTGTTCCGCCCGAGGAGCGTGACGATCCCGCGCGGGACCAGGGTGCGCTGGGTGAACCGCGGCAGCAACCCCCACACGACCACGTCGGACCAGGGCCTGTGGGACTCGGGGATCCTCGAGCCCGGCGAGTCGTTCGCGCGCCGGTTCCGGCGGGCGGGGACCTTCCGCTACCACTGCGAGATCCACATCGGGATGACGGCGCGGATCGTGGTCACCGCCTGACCGGGGTTCCCGCGCGGGGGCCGGTTCTGGTAGGGTCGGTTCGGTGCCCCGGACGGGCCGGGGCGGGGAAGGAGGGGCAGCCCATGGCCCGCCGAAGCATGCTCCGGCTCGTTCCACTGGTAGCCGTCCTCGCGACGCTCGTGCTGCCGGTGGGGACGGCGGGAGCCCAGACCACCTACGAGGTCGAGGTCGGCCGGTTCCTCGAGGGAGCGCCGGCCGAATCCCAGCGGTTCCTGCCCTGGCGGATCGACGTCCACCAGGGCGACACCCTCCACTTCTCCAGCCAGAGCTTCCACACGGCGACGTTCCTCCCGGTGGGGGAGGGTCCGGTCGCCTGGTTCGAGGATCTGGCGACCCTGGGGACCTCGCAGCCCTACGCGCTGGTGCAGCCGGACCCGGACGACGGGCCCACGTCGTACAAGTTCGGCCTCGGCGCGTTCTTCCCGAGCGACCAGACCTGCGGCGCGCCGGGGCTCCCGGCGTGTTCGTTCGCGGGCTCCTCCGTGGTGAACTCGGGGGTCCCGCTCGACGCGCCGCTCGACTTCAGCGTCCAGGTGAACGCCGGTGCCGGGAGCAGCTTCTACGTCGTCTGCATCGTCCACGGCCCGGACATGCGGTTGCGGGTCGACGTCGTCGCGTCCGGGACGCCGGCGTCCGACCCCGGGGACCTGGCCGACGCGGTCGACGCGGCCGTCGAGCAGGACACGGACTCGGCGCTCGCCCTCCACGCGCGGTTCAGCGGCGCCCGCTCCAGCCACGTCAGGCCGGACGGGACCCGCGTGTGGGACGCGTGGGCCGGCGTCGACAACGGCCACGTCGCCCTGCTCGCGATGTACCCGCAGCGCCTGAGGATCGGCGTCGGCGACCGCGTCCAGTGGCACTTCGACAGCCTCACCTACGAGGACCACACGGTCACCTTCCCCATCGACCGCGCCAGGGCCATCGCGGCCGGCGTCGGCGTCCCCGCCTGCGACCCCGACGGCGACGCCGGACCGGGTCCCGACGCCCCACCGGACCTCGCGGAACCGCCGTTCTGCAGCGACCCGACCCAGCTCGAGCTGGAGCTCCACGACCGGTTCGTGCCGCCCGCGGGGAACGGGGTGTTCCTCGGACGGGACCTCGAGTCCTCGGGGGTTCTGGGGGCGAACTCGCCCCTCGGCGACGGGAACTACGTGCTCCGGTTCCCGCGGGCATCGACGGACGGGCCGTTCAAGTACCTCTGCCTGATCCACCCGTTCATGCGGGGCAAGGTGGTGGTCGGGTAGCGACGCGGAGCGGGCGGGGAGCGGCCGGCGACGCCCGGCCTCCCCGCCCGGTCAGCGCACCGGCTCGCCGATCCGGTGCACCTTCAGCATGTTCGTGCGGGCCTTGCCCGCGGGCGACGCCGCCACGAGGACCACGAGCTGGCCCGGCGCGATCCCCGCGCGCTCCCTGAGGCCCTGGTCCAGGAGCGCGATCATCGCGTCGGTGTCCGCGGGGTCGGGGGCCGGGAGGGTGCGCACCCCCCACCGCAGCGCGAGGCCCCGCCGGGTCGCGGGGTGGGGGGAGAACGCGTAGATCGGTGCGGTGGGCCGCTCCGAGGCGATGAGCGCGGCGGTCCGCCCGGTCCGGGTGAAGCACGCGATCGCCACGGCGCCGGCCACCCCGCAGACGCCGGCGGCGGCCCGGGCCACCGCGGCCGCAGGGTCGTCGGCCTCGCGCCGCGGGACCACGCCCGGCCCCGGGCCGCCGCGGGCCTCGGCGACCTCCGCGATCCGGGACGCCGCCCGGACCGCCTCGAGCGGGTACTCCCCCACCGCGGTCTCCGCGGAGAGCATGATGGCGTCCGCGCCGTCGAGGACGGCGTTCGCGACGTCGCTCGCCTCGGCCCGGGTCGGGCGCGGGGCGTGGACCATGGACTCGAGCATCTGGGTGGCGACGATGGCCGGCTTCCCGACCTCCCGCGCCGCCCGGAGCAGCTCCTTCTGGAGGACCGGGATCTCCTCCATCGGCAGTTCGACCCCGAGGTCGCCCCTGGCCACCATGAGGGCGTCGGCCTCGGCGAGGACCTCCCCCGCCCGCTCCACGGCCGGGCGGGTCTCGACCTTGGCCACGATCGGGACCCGGCCGGCGAGGGCTCGGAGGGCCGCCACGTCCTCGCCCCGGCGCACGAACGACTGCGCCAGGAGGTCGGCGCCGAGGTCGAGCGCCTCGCGGAGCGCCCGGCGGTCCGCCTCGGTCACGGCGGGGAGCGAGAGCCGCTCCGCCGGCACGTTCACGCCGGCCCGGGAGCGGAGGTGGCCGCCCCGGACCACCTCGGTCACGACGTCGGCGCCGCGGGCCTCCCGGACCACGAGCTCCACGGCCCCGTCGGCCAGGAACACGCGGTCGCCGGGCCGGAGGTCCCGCGCGAGGTCGGGATAGCTCGTCGCCGCGCCGGTCGCGTCCCCGGGCCCCCCGGCCGCTCGGAGCACGAAGGGCGCGCCCTCCCGCAGCAGGACCGGTTCGGCGGCGAGCTCACCCAGCCGGATCTTGGGCCCGGGGAGATCCGCCATCACCGCGAGGTCCCGGCCCAGCTCCTCCCCGGCCCGCCGCACGGCCTCCACGGCGTCCCGCCGCGACCCCGGGGTCCCGTGGGAGAGGTTCACCCGGAACACGTCGGCCCCGGCCTCGGCCAGCGCCCGGACGGCGCCGGGGGCGGCCGTCGCCGGCCCGACGGTGCAGACGAGCTTGACCCGCCGGGTCACGGGACCAGGCCGTGCGCGGGGAAGAGGTGCCGCTTCACCGCGCGCACCACGGCGTCCACCTCCTCGTCGGCCGGCCCCGCGGGCTGCCGTGGCTCGGAGAGGCGGTCCGGGACGGGGCCCCCGATCCGGGCCTCGACGAGCTCGACCCACCCGCGCGGCAGCTCGTCGGGGACCTCCGTCCCCGCCATCTCGGCGAACGCGATCGTCCAGGCCCGGGGGACGACGCGGGCCCACTGGTACCCGCCCCCGCCGGTCGCGACCCAGCGCCCCTCCGCCGCCTCGTGGGCCAGCGCGTGGAGGACGCGCGCGACCTCGCGGTAGGCGGCGGTCGTGAGCCGCAGGTGGGCGAGGGGGTCGGTGTGGTGGGTGTCGCAGCCGAGCTGGGTCACGAGCACCCCGGGGCGGAAGGCGGCGACGAGCGGCGGGACCACTTCGTGGAACGCCCGGAGCCACCCCTCGTCCGTGACGCCCGGGGGCAGGGGGACGTTCACCTTCGTCCCCTCGGCCTCCCCCGCCCCCGCCTCGTGGACGAAGCCGGTCCCGGGGAACAGGTACTCGCCGGACTCGTGGAGCGAGACCGTGAGCACCCGCGGGTCGTCGTAGAAGATCGCCTGGGGCCCGTCGCCGTGGTGGACGTCGACGTCCACGTAGGCGACCCGCTCCACGCCCCGCGAGAGGAGCCAGGCGATCGCCACCGCCGGGTCGTCGTAGACGCAGAACCCGGACGCGCGGGCCGGCATCGCGTGGTGCAGCCCGCCCGCGGCGTTGAAGGCGTGGTCGGCGCGGCCCTCGAGGACCTCCGCGGCGGCGACCAGCGAGGCCCCCACGACCAGCGCCGCCGCCTCGTGCATCCGGTC
Source organism: Actinomycetota bacterium (assembly GCA_035559315.1). GTDB lineage: Bacteria > Actinomycetota > UBA4738 > UBA4738 > HRBIN12 > DATLZM01. The sequence continues at coordinate 9,371 of DATMBJ010000119.1, read as the reverse complement.
GAAGATCGGGTTGTCGCCGGGGCCGTAGCCGTACCGCCACCAGGGCCCCTCTTCGCCGTGGCCCGCGCGGCGCGTGGCGTCGATGAACGCCGGGTCGTGCACCAGGGCGATCTCCTGGTCGGTGGCCTCCCGGCACCCGACCACCCGGACCCCCGCCGCGGCGTGGAGCCCGTAGGCCTCGATCAGGTCCCACGTGAGCAGCACCCGCTCGGGCCGGAGCGGGTGCCCGGGGCCATGGTCGTAGATCCTGGCCTCCCGGCAGACGACGAGCGCGGCCCGTCCGCTCACCGGACCGCGTCGAGCGCGGCCGCGGTCCGCTCCACGAGCAGCCCGGCCTCCTCGTCGGACAGGATGAAGGGCGGCCCGAGCAGCAGGAGGTCGCCCCGGCCCCCGACGTGGCCGGTGCTCGGGTAGAGGAGGAGCCCGGCCTCCCGGCCCGCCGCGAGCACCCGCTCGGTCGCGCGCTCCTCCCGCGGGAACGGCTCCTTCGTCGCGCGGTCCCGGACCAGCTCGATCCCGATCATCAGCCCCCGCCCGCGGACCTCCCCGACCCGCGGGTGGTCGGCGAGGGCGGCGGCCAGCTCCTTCCGGACCCGCTCCCCGAGCTCCCGGCTCCGCTCCACGAGCCGGCCCTCGCGGAGGCGCCGCAGGACCGCCCGCCCCACGGCGGCCCCGAGCCCGTGGTGGGACCAGGTGAAGCCGTGGACGAACCCGCCGGCGGCCCGGACCGCCTCGAACACCTCGCCCGAGGCCGCGCAGAACCCGAACGGGACGTACCCGCTCGTCGCCCCCTTCCCCGCCGTGAGGAGGTCGGGCCGCAGCCCGAAGTGGTCGGCGGCGAACCAGGCGCCGGTCCGCCCGAACCCCGTCATGACCTCGTCGGCGACGAGGAGCACCCCGTGGTGGCGGCAGACCTCGGCGATCCGGGCCCAGTAGTCCTCGCAGGGGGCCGCGGCGGCCAGGGTGGCGCCCGAGATGGGCTCCGCGACGAAGGCCGCCACCCGGCCCGGGCCCGCCTCCTCGATGGCCCGCTCGAGCTCGTCCGCGTAGAACGCCGCGCAGCCCTCGGGGTGGCCCGGGTTCGGGCAGCGGTACTCGTACGCCGCCGAGACGTGGCGCGCCCGGCCGAGCCAGGGCCGGTAGGGCGCGCGCAGCGGCTCCCGGCCCGAGGCGTCCAGGGCCCCCAGGGTGTTGCCGTGGTAGGAGTTCCGGCGGGCCAGCACGACGTCGCGGTCCTCGCCCCGCGCCAGGTGGTAGGCGCGCGCGAGCTTGAGGGCGGTCTCGACGGCCTCCGAGCCCCCCGAGACCGGGTAGATCCTCGCGTCGGGGAGCGGGAGGAGGGGCGCGACCTCCTCGGCGTAGGCCTCGAGCGCCTCGGTCGTGAACATCGTCCCGTGGACGTAGTCGAGCCGGGCCAGGTGCTCGGACGCCGCCCGGACCAGCTCGGGGTCGCCGTGCCCGACGTTCACCACGATCGCGCCCCCCGAGCCGTCGAGGTAGCGCCGGCCCGAGGCGTCCTCCACCCACGCCCCCTCGGTCCGGACCGCGACCGGGAGCTCCCGGTCGAGGACCCGGTGGAAGACGCGGCTCATCGCGTGTACACGCCCTCCGGGTCGAGCTCCTCGCGGATGATCCGGAGCTCCTCGGCGGTGGGGGGCGGGGTCTCCGCGAGGTCCGGCGCGACCCTCATCTCCCAGCCGGTCGCCTCCCGGACGTCCTCCAGCGTGGCCCCGGGGTGGAGCGAGCGGAGCGTCATCTCGCCCGTCGCCTCGTCGAACCCGTAGATCCCGAGGTCGGTGACGACGACGCTCGGCCCGTTGCCGAACCACCCCCGGCGTCGGTCGTGCTCGGGGTCGCCCGACCGGCCCGGGCTGGTCCGGAAGTCGAGCCGCTCCACGAACGACCGGCGGGCCTGGCGGACGATCACGAACACCTCCCGCGCGTTGATCGCGATCTCGCAGGCCCCGCCGGAGCCCGGCAGCCGCACCTTCGGCTTCGCGTAGTCCCCGATCACGGTCGTGTTGATGTTCCCGTATCGGTCGATCTGGGCGGCGCCGAGGAACCCCACGTCGACCAGGCCCGCCTGGAGGTAGTAGGCGAACAGCTCGAACATGCTGGTGACCGCCGTCGAGCCGGTCACGAGCGTGGGGTCGCCGATCGAGAGCGGGAGACGGGCCGGGGCCGCCCCGAAGACCCCCGATTCGTACACCAGGTGGAGGCCGGGGGCCACGGTCCGCCGGGCCAGGTTGCACACGATGTTCGGGAGCCCCACGCCGACGAAGCACACGCGGGCGCCCTCGAGCTGGCGGGCCGCGGCCACGATCATCATCTCGCTCCGGGAGAAGCCGGTCACGCCCCACCCCCCTCCGCGGGGAAGGCCCCGGCGGGCGTCCCCCCGTAGTCGCCGTAGTTCACCCGGCCCGACCAGCGCTCGGCCGGCCGGAGGGCCTGGATCCGCTCCGGCCCGAGCTTCTCGACGTAGTCCCGGTGCGAGGAGAGGTCGTACACCCACTCCCGGAGCCACCGCTCGAGCGCCTCCGGGTCACGGCTGATCGCCTCCCACTCGAGGTAGAAGCGGTTGTCGCGGTCGTAGTAGCCCTGCGCGTAGCTCGGGTGGCAGCCGAAGGGCTCCACGACCACCGCGTCCACGATCAGCCCGGGGATCGCGGTCCGGTTCGGGTCGTCCCGGACCACCCGCTCGTCGACCAGCTCCTCGCAGACCACGATCACCCGCTCCGCCGCGAACGCCGCCTCCTTCTGGCAGCCCAGGAGCCCCCAGATCTGCGCGTCGCCCTGCGCCGTGGCCCGCTGGACGTGGACGATCGCGACGTCGGGGCGGAGCGGGGGCACGACGTAGACCGTCTCCTCCGAGTACGGGCTGCGCATCGGGCGGATCAGCGGGTTCACCTTGGGCAGGTCGGTCTCGTAGTAGCTGCGGAGCGGGAAGAACGGCAGGTTCGCGGCGCCCGCCAGGTAGCGGCAGACCATCCCGAAGTGGGAGTACTCCTCGATCTCGAGGGGCTCGGGGTCCGCGCGCTCCACCCGCCGGCGGACCGCGTGGAGGGAGCCCACCCCGGGGTTCCCGAGCCAGGAGAAGACGAGCTTGCGGGCCACGCCCGCCCCCACCATCTGGTCGTAGATCACGTCGGGGGTGAGCCGGCACAGCGTGAGGTCGCGGCGGCGCTGGCGGATGATCTCGTGGCCGGCCGCGAAGCAGATCAGGTGGGTGAACCCCTCGATGGCCACGGTGTCGCCGTCGCGGACCAGCTCCGCCACGGCCTCCCGCATCGTGGTGACCTTCCCGGGCACGGCGGGCGCCTCCTACCCGGCGGCCGCGACCTCGGCCACGGCCTCCTCGAACACGGCGAGCGCGGTCCGTGCGCGCTCCCCGTCGATCACGAGCGGCGGCGAGAGGCGGACGGCGTCGTCCCCACACCCCAGGACCAGGAGCCCCCGGCGGAAGCAGGCCTCCTCCACCCGGCGGGCCGCGTCGTGGTCGCGGAACGCGACCCCGATCATGAGCCCCAGCCCCCGGACCTCCCGGACGAGCGGGTGGCGCGCGGCGATCCCGCGGAGCCCCTCCAGGAGGAGCCCGCCCACCTCCCGCGCGTTGGCCGCGAGCTCCCGCTCCACGAGGTCGATCGTGGCCAGGGCCGCGGCGCAGGCCACCGGGTTGCCCCCGTAGGTCGAGCCGTGCGCGCCGGGCTCCCAGGTCATGAGGTCGGCCCGGGCCAGCATCGCGCCCAGGGGCATCCCGCTCGCGATCCCCTTGCCCGCGAGGAGGACGTCGGGTTCCACCCCCCAGTGCTCCACGGCCCACATCCGCCCGGTCCGGCCCATCCCCGACTGGACCTCGTCGGCCACCAGGAGGATCCCGTGCTCGTCGCAGAGCGCCCGGAGCTCCGGGAGGAACCCCTCGGGCGGCACGACGTAGCCCCCCTCGCCCTGGACCGGCTCCACGACCACCGCCGCCACCTCCCCGGGGGCCACCAGCCTCCGGAAGAGGCGCTCGCGGATCTCGGAGGTGTCGCCGAAGGGGACGTGGAACACCCCCGGCAGGAAGGGCCCGAACCCCTCCCGGTAGCGCACCTTGCTGGCGGTGAGCGAGACGCTCCCGTAGGAGCGGCCGTGGAACGCCCCGAGGAAGGCGATCACGTACTGGCGCCCGGTGGCGTGGCGGGCGAGCTTGAGCGCCGCCTCCACCGCCTCGGTGCCCGAGTTCGTGAGGAAGACCCGCGCCGGCCCCCCGAGGGGCGCGATCCCCGCGAGCCGCTCGCACAGCTCCCCGTAGATCGGGAGGAAGAAGTCCGATCCGGAGTAGTGGAGGAGCTCCGCCGCCTGGCGGCGGATCGCCTCCACCACCGCGGGGTGGCAGTGGCCGGTCGAGGTCACCGCGATCCCCGCGTTCATGTCGAGGAAGCGGTTCCCGTCCACGTCCTCGATCACCACGCCGGCCCCCCGCGCCGGGACCAGCGGGTAGGCCCGCGGGAGCGACGGCGAGGTCACCCGGAGGTCCCGCTCGATCAGCGCACGGGCCCGGGGCCCGGGGACCTCGGTGACCAGGCGGGGGGCCGGGGCCGAGGCCAGGTCGGCCTCGGCCCCCACCTGCCTCGCGCCGGCGCTCACTCCGTGATCACCGTGCGCGACTGCTCGCGCATGTACTGCATGAGGTAGTACGGGCCGCCCGAGGCCTTCCCGGTCGTCCCCGACCCCTTCCAGCCGCCGAAGGGCTGCGCCCCCGGCCACGCGCCGGTCGTGGCCCCGGCCCGCCGGTTCACGTAGACCACGCCGGCCTCGATCGTGTCGAGGAACCGCTGGATCTCGTCCCGGTCCTCGCTGTAGAGGCCGGCGGTGAGCCCGTACTCGGTGTCGTTCGCGAGCTTGAGGGCCTCGTCCAGGGAGTCGACCGGGGCGACCGACACGAACGGGACGAACAGCTCCTTCTTCCAGATCCAGGAGTCGAGCGGCGCCTCGACGATCGTGGGCTGGACGAAGTTGCCGCGGGCCAGGTCGCCCTCCGTGACCCGCTCACCGCCCGTGATCACCCGGCCGTTCTTCCGGGCCTCGGCCACCGCCTCCTCGAACGTCCGGAGCGCGTCCTCGCTGATCACGGGCCCCAGGTAGACGTCCTTCTCCAGCGGGTTCCCGATCCGGATGCGCTCGGTCTTCTCGGTGAGCAGGCGGACGAACTCGTCGTAGACCTCCCGCTCGATGTACACGCGGGAGCAGGCCGAGCACTTCTGGCCCTGGAACCCGAAGGCCGAGCGGAGCACGCCGTCGGTCGCCTTGTCGAGGTCGGCGTGGCGCGTGACGATCGTCGGGTTCTTGCCTCCCATCTCGCAGATCACCGGCTTCGGGTAGTCCTTGGGGAAGGACCGGTAGATCCCCATGCCGACCTCGTAGGACCCGGTGAACGTGATCCCATCGACGTCTGGGTTCTGGACGAGCTCGTCGCCGGCCACGGGCCCTCGGCCGATCACGAGGTGGAAGGCGCCCGCCGGGATCCCGGCGTCGCGGTAGATCTCGTACAGCCGGTAGCCGAGGGCGGCCCCGGCGTTCGACGGCTTGAACACCACGCAGTTCCCCGCGACCAGCGCCGCGGAGGACGGCCCGGCGGCGAGCGCGAGGGGGAAGTTGAACGGGCTGATCACGCCCCAGACCCCGTAGGGCCGCATGACGTCGACGTACTCGCCGGGCGCGCCGATCGGCTGCATCGGCTCGACGAAGCCGTCGTGCTTCTCCATCTCGTGGGCGTTCCAGCGGAGGAGGTCGGCGGACTCCTCGACGTCGCCCAGCGCCTCCAGCCGGCTCTTCCCGACCTCGAGCGCCATCAGCGCGGCGAGCTCGTAGCGCCGCTCGGTGATCAGGTCGGCGGCCCGACGGATGAGGCGGACCCGCTCCTGCCAGGGCGTGGCCGCCCACTGGGGGAAGAAGGCCTCGGCCGCGGCGATGGCATCGCGCACGTCCTGCCGCGAGGCCTGGCCGAAGCGGGCGATGACGATCTCGCGGTCGATCGGGGAGCGTTCCTCGTACGTCCCCTCGCCCATCCGGGCCTCGCCGTTCACGAAGAACGGGCGTTCCTGCCCGATCCAGGCCCGCGCCCGCTCGATCCCCTCGTCGTAGGCGCGGTGGAGCTCCTCGTCGTCCGCGGTCATCGTCGCGTACGTGATGCGGAACCCCTGCTCTGCCATCGGAGGTCCCTCCCTTCGGGAGCTTCCGGAACGACCCAATGGTAGCGGTCCCGGGCTCCCCGCCCCAAGCCAGGAGGGGGCCGGCCCGGAGGTCGCCCGGGCCGGGGTTGCGAGCCTCCGGGACCCGGGGGGCGTATCATCGGGCTCCCTTGAGGCTCGTGTCCTACGACCGGAGGGGGCACCGGCGGCTGGGAGCGATCCTCGGGGGTGGGGGCGGCGGCCGCCCCGAGCGGGTGGTCGACCTACCGGACCTCGTCGGGCACCCCGCCTTCCCCACCACCCTGGAGGCCCTGGTGGCCGCGAGCGGGGGCACCGTCCTCGACGCCGCCGTGGCCGCCCTCGGGAGCGACGAGGCGGAGGCGTTCGTCGTGGAGCGGCCGCGGCTGCTCGCCCCCCTGTTCCCGCGGACCCTGCGGAGCCCCGACGCGCGCCCCGGCGAGCGGAGGGTCCTGGGCCCGGGGGACGAGGTCCCCTGGCCCCCCGGGGCCGCCTGGCTCGACTACGAGCCCAAGATCGTGGCGATCCTGGGCGGCTGGGGGGCGCCCCTCGAGGGCACGGACCCCGGCCTCCGGGTCCTCGGCTACACGCTCGCCAACGACTGGAGCGCCCGGGATGCCAGTGGAGACCCCGCGCCGTCGCCCGCCGCTCCCCCGATCGCCCTCGGGCCCTGCCTCGTCACCGCCGACGAGATCGACCCGCAGACCGTCTTCCTCACCGCCCGGGTGGCTGGGGAGGTCGTGGCCAAGGGGAACCTGAACGGCGCGGCCGGCGACCTCCTCGCGCTGCTCGCGTTCCTCGCGAGGACCGAGGGGCTGGGGCGGGGCGACGCGGTCGCGGTCTCCCCGTTCCCGGGCGCGGGGCCCGGACGGCAGCTCTGGCCCTCGGCCGAGGTCGACCTCGAGGCCGAGGGGTTCGGCGTGCTCGCCAACCGGATCGGCCGGCGCGCCTGACCGAGGGGCCGGCGACCACGCCGGGCGGACGCCTACCGCCCCTGCCTGGCCTGGGCGCGCTCCAGCGCCTTCCGCCGCTCCCGCTCCTTCTTCTTCCGTTCCCGGTCGTGCGCCCAGCGCACCTTCTTCCGATCGCCCCGTCCCATCGCTGCCTCCGCGGGACCCGCCCGCTACTCCCCGTCGTCGTCCCCGCCCCGGGCGAGCTCCTCGCTCCGCTTCCGGGCCTTGTCGATGGCGTTCAGGAACGCCGCCCGGACGCCCGCCTCCTCCAGGTGGCGGATGGCCTCGATGGTGGTCCCGCCGGGGGACGTCACCATCTCCCGGAGCTCCACCGGGTGCCGCCCGGTGTCGCGGAGCATCTTGGCCGAGCCCAGCATGGTCTGCACGATCAGCTCGGTCGCCACGTCCCGGGAGAGCCCGAGCAGGATGCAGGCCTCGATCATCGCCTCGGCCAGGAGGAAGAAGTACGCGGGCCCCGAGCCCGAGGTGGCGGTGATGGCGTCCTGGTGCTTCTCGGGCAGCCGGAGCACGCGGCCCACGTAGCCCAGGAGCTCCTCGGCGATCGCGAGGTGCTTGTCCTGGGCGTGCGTGCCCGGGGAGATGACCGACATCGCCTCGTCCACCATCACCGGCACGTTCGACATGACCCGGACCACCGGGACGCCCTCGACCAGGTGCCGCTCCACGAACGAGGTCCGGATCCCGGCGGCGAAGCTCACGACCAGCTGCTCGGGGCGGACGTGCTCCGCGATCTGGCCCAGCAGGACCTCCATGTCCTGGGGCTTCACCATCAGCACGAGGACCTCGGCCCACCCGCACGCCTCGGGGTTGGAGAGCGTGGCGTGGACCCCGTACTTCCCCGCGAGCTCCCGGGCCCGCTCCTCCCGCCGACAGGTGACCATGATCTCGTCGGCCGCCCGCCCGCCGGAGCGGATCAGGCCGGAGACCAGCGCCTCCCCCATCTTCCCGGCGCCCAGGAACGCGACGCGCCTGCCGTCCGTCACTCCTCCTCCTCGCGCTCGGGGTCCTCGCTCAGCCCCCCGGCCGGAGCTCCCGGGCCAGGCTGGAGACGAAGAACCACAGGTTCGCCGGACGCTCCGCGAGGCGCCTGGTGAGGTAGGGGTACCACTCGGTCCCGTAGGGGACGTACACCCGGACCGGGTAGCCCTCCGAGGCCAGGCGTCGCTGGAGGTCCCGGCGGATACCGTACAGCATCTGGAACTCGACCCGGGCGCGGTCCGCCGGGTGGGTCGCGAGGTACCGGCGGACGCCGTCGAGGAGCCGGGGGTCGTGGGTCGCGACGTCCACCGAGTGCCCCCGGGCGAGGAGCGTGACGAAGAGCCGCGCGTAGGCCCGGTCCACGTCCCGTCGTCGCTGGAGGGCCACCTCCGGCGGTTCGAGGTAGGCCCCCTTCACCAGGCGGACCCGCGAGGCCTCGGGTAGCTCGAACACGTCGGCCGCCGTCCGGTGGAGGTAGGCCTGGAGGCAGACCCCCACGCGTTCGTGGCGGGCGCGGACCTCGCGGAACACCGCGAGGGTGCGGTCGACCGACGGGGAGCTCTCCATGTCGATCTCGACCCAGGTCCCCGCCTCCTCCGCCTCCTCCAGGATCCGCTCCAGCTCCGCCAGGCAGAGCGCGCTCGAGAGGTCGAGGCCGAGCTGGGAGGGCTTCACCGAGACCGCGCAGTCGAGCCCGGGGTGCGCCCGGATCCGGCGGATCGACTCGATGTAGGCGTCCGCCGCCTCCTTGGCCTGCTCCGGCGTCCGCACGCTCTCGCCCAGGAGGTTCAGGATCGCCGAGAGCCCCTCCCCGGCGAGCGCCTGGACCACCTCCATCGCCTCGTCCACGGTCTCCCCGGCGACGAAGCGACGGGCGACCGCCCGCCCCGGCGGGCTCCCGGTGGCCAGGGCCTGGAACCAGCCGTTCTGGGCGATCCTCAGGATGGGGCCGCGGAGGACGCTCATTCGGGGTCCGGCTGAGTATAGGGGTGGGAGCCGGGGCGCGCGGGCGGTCGAGCGCGGAAGCCGAGGGCGAAAGAAGAACCCGAGGGACCTCCGGCTCGCCGGAAGCCGAAGCCTCCAGCCACCATCGGCCCCTCGGGCTCAGGCGCCCCGAGCGACCTCTAACGGCCGTCTCGGTTCCCTTATGGTCGGGCCTTTCGTTGGGCTTTGGGGCCTCCCGAGCCTCCCCACCCGCACAGCTAGTTGGCCTTCCCAACCGTACGAGCAG
>DATMBJ010000118.1:0-2387 GCA_035559315.1 Actinomycetota bacterium | reverse complement strand
TCGCCCCCGAAGAGGTCCGCCACGGCCTGCCGGTACACCCGGTCACCCTCGTTCTCGATCCGGTTGATCTCGACCCAGTACCGGTCCAACTCCCGGTAGCGGGGCAGCGTGGCGAGCGCCTCCTTCGTGGCCCGCGCCGCGCGCACCAGCACGTCGGCCTGGACCTTCATCTCCGGCAGGGGGGCCTCGATCTTGTGCAGGACCATGAGGTCGGCCGCCGCCTCCATGTGGTCCATCACGTCGTCGAGGGTCGTGGCCAGCTTGTGGATGTCCTCGTGGTCCAGGGGCGTCACGAAGACCGTGTTGAGCCGCCGCATCACCTCGTGGGTGACCTCGTCGGCCTCGTGCTCCAGATCCCGGAGCCGGTCGGCCTTCCGCTGGATCTCGTCGAAGTTCGTGACCAGGTCCTGGAGGACCAGGGCGCCCTCCTCGATCTGCTCTGCCTGCCGGACGAACAGGTCGAAGAAGCTCTCCTCGTGCGGTACCAGCCGGATCTTCCACCGTGGCACGGCCTTCCCCTCTCTCCGGGCCCGCCGTTTGATACCACACGCGGCCCTCCCCGACGACCGCCGAACGGCCGCTACGGACCCAGACCTTCCGCCGCCGCTCGCCCGGCCGCCCGCCCCCGGCCATCGTCCGTTCACGCGGGACGTCCATCATCGGTCCGGGAGCTCCGCCGTCCGAGGGGGATGCGATGGAGAAGGTCCTGCTCGCGGGCATCGCCTGGTTCGTCCTGTCGATGCCGATCGGGGTCGCGGTCGGCCGGTGGATCCGGCGGAGCGCGGCGTGGAGGACGCCCTCCGCGTCCGGCACGTCGTAGGGGGCCGCGTGGCCGGGCGCCGACCGCCCGCCGAAGGCGGTGGGAACGGTCGGCGACCGTCAGGGGCCGCGTCGGTCGGGGAACGCCACCGCCCCGGCCGGCGGGCGCAGGCAGTGCGCGAGGTACATCGACTGGTTGTAGCTCCCCACCCCGAGGAGGGCCAGGACGTCCCCCTCCCGCACCTCGGGGAGCGGGAGGTCCTCGGCCCACACGTCGTCGCCCTCGTTGATGTTCCCCGTCACGGTCGCCGGCCCCACGGACGGGGCGTCGGCCGCCCGGCAGAGCACGACCGGCACCGGCGCCCCGTAGATGAACCGCTCCGGCGCCACGTTGTAGCCCGCGTCGAGCCCCACGAACCGCACCCCCCCGCGCTCCTCCACCGTCACGACCTCGGCCAGGAGGACCCCCGCCTCCTTGCACAGGAAGTCGCCGGGCTCGGCGGCCAGGACCGCCCCGAACCCGCCCAGGTGCTCGCCCAGGATCCGGGCGTAGGCGTCCACGTCGAGGGGCCGCTCGTCGGGGCCCTGCGGCACCCCCAGGCCCCCGCCCGCGTTCACCTCCGAGACCGGGCAGCCCGCGTCCAGGAGGCGACGGCACATCCGCGCCACGACCCGGACGGCCTCCTCGAACGCGGGGAGCCCGTCGTCGAGGAACCCGTCGCCCACGTGGAAGTGGACGGTCTCGATCCGGAGCCGGTGCCGCCGCGCCACCCCGAGGGCGTCGTCGAGCTGCTCCTCGAGCACCCCGAACTTCGAGGGGCGGTCCCCACCGCTGTAGAGGTGGCGGCGGCCGGGGCCCGAGGCGGCGCCCCGGCGGGGGTTCACCCGGATCCCCACCGCCCGCCCCGGCGCCCGCCGCCCGACCCGGTCGAGCTGGGTGACGAGGTCCAGGTTCAGGCGGACGGGGTGGGCCAGGATCTCGTCGAGGTCGCGCTCGGAGACGTTCGTGCCGGTGTAGCTGATCTCCTCCGGCGCCCAGCCGTGCTCGAGCCCCAGGCGGAGCTCCCCCGGCGAGCAGACGTCGAGCCCGACGGAGCCGAGCCCCCGGACGAACCGGAGGACCGCGGGATGGCGCTGGGCCTTCACCGCGAGCCGGAGCCGGAACGGGAGCCCGGCCTCCTCGAACGCCCCCTCGAGGCCCCGGGCCTGCTCGCGGATCCGGACCAGGTCGTAGACGTAGAGCGGCGTGCCGTGCTCCCGGGCCAGCTCCTCCGCGTCCCGGCCCGCCACCGCCAGCCGGCCGTCCCGGACCTCGAGGCCCGGCCGCGACCACCAGGGCGCGTGCTCCATCGTCGAGCCCGGAGCCTACCCGGCCGGCGTCGGCCCGACCCGCCCGGCGCGCCCCGGCGCCTGCCCGCGGAGTCGTTGCGCCGCCCTCAGCCCACGAACTTGTAGCCGAGCCCCCGGACCGTGAGGAGGTGCTCGGGGCGGTGGGGATCCCGCTCGATCTTCCGCCGCAGGCGCTTCACGTGCACGTCGAGGGTCCGGGTGTCGCCGAAGTAGTCCGGCCCCCACACCTCCTCGATCAGGAACTCCCGCGTGAGCAGCCGGCCCCGCCGGCGGAGGAA
>DATMBJ010000117.1:0-11866 GCA_035559315.1 Actinomycetota bacterium | reverse complement strand
AGCCCCGGGCGGAGCTCGGGCCCCCGTCCCGGCGGCCCGTAGTTCGGGACCTGGGGATCCTCGTGGAGGCTCCGACCGATCCCGTGCCCCACGTACTCGCGCACCACCGAGAACCCCGCCCCCTCCACGACCTCCTGGATGGCGTGGGAGACGTCCGAGAGCCGGGCCCCCGGCCGGATCCGGTCGATCGCCGCCTCCAGGGCCTCCTCGGTCACCCGCACGAGCTTCTCCGCCTCGGCGGAGGGCGGGTCGCCGACGAAGACCGTGACCGCCGCGTCCGCGTGGTAGCCGTCCCAGATCGCCCCGAAATCGAGGGAGAGGACGTCCCCCTCGCGGAGGATCCGCCGCGGCGAGGGGATCCCGTGGACCACCTCGTGGTTGACCGAGACGCAGATCGAGGCGGGGAAGCCGCGGTAGCCCTTGAAGGAGGGGAGGGCCCCCTGCTCGCGGATGTAGGCCTCGGCGACCGCGTCGAGCCGGGCGGTGGGGATCCCCGGCCGGACCTCCGCCAGGACCCGCTCGATGGTCCCGGCCACGATCCGGCCGGCCCGCCGCATCCTGGCGATCTCCTCCGGGGACTTGTAGATGATCACGGGTCAGGAGGAGAGGTCGACCAGGTCGGCGATGGCCTCGATGGTCCGGGCCGTCACCTCGTCCTCGGTCCCCTCCGCGTCCACCTCCCGGAGCAGACCGCGCTCCCAGAAGAAGAATTCGAGGGGCGCCGTCTCCCGCCGGTAGACGTCGAGCCGCCTGCGGACCGTCACCTCGTCGTCGTCCCCCCGGCGGACCAGCTCAGTCCGGTCGTGGTCGCAGAGGCGGTCGACCCGCGGCGGCTTGAACTCCATGTTGTAGGTCCGCTTGCAGGCCGGGCAGGTCCACCGCCCGGCCAGCCGCTTCACCGCCAGCTCGTCGTCGATCTTGAACTTGAGCACGGCGGAGAGCGGCCGCCCGATGTCCGCGAGCGCGTTCTCCAGGGCCTGGGCCTGGGGGACGGTCCGCGGGAACCCGTCGAGGATGAACCCGTCCCGCGCGTCGGGCTCCTGGAGGCGCTCCATCACCATCCGGACCATCACGTCGTCGGGCACGTAGTCGCCGCGGTCCATGAAGTCCTTCGCCAGCCGCCCGAGGTCGGTCCCCCGCGCGACGTGGTCGCGGAGGATGTCGCCGGTCGAGATGTTCGCCACCCCGTAGCGCTCGGCCAGCCTCCTGGCCTGGGTTCCCTTGCCGGCGCCCGGGGGCCCGAGGAGGACGATGCGCATCGCCCTACCTCAGGAACCCCTCGTAGTGCCGCATGAGGAGCTGGGACTCGAGCTGCTTCATGGTCTCCAGGGCGACGCCCACCGTGATCAGGATGGAGGTGCCCCCGAACGGGAACTGCTGGAAGGCCCAGATCGCGAGCACGATCGAGGGGAGCAGCGCGACCGTCGCCAGGAACAGCGAGCCCGGCAGCGTGATGCGGACCAGGATGTCGTTCAGGTGGTTCGCGGTGGGCGGACCGGGGCGGATCCCCGGGATGAACCCGCCGTACTTCCGCAGGTTGTCGGCGGTGTCCACGGGGTTGAACGCGATCGCGGTGTAGAAGTAGGCGAAGAACACCACCATCGCGCCGTAGAGCACCATGTACGCCACGCTCCGCGGGCTCGCCAGGTGGTTGTTCACGAGGTTCTGGAACCAGGTGGCGTGGTACACGCTCGCGATGAGCGTCGGGAAGTAGAGCACCGATGAGGCGAAGATGATCGGGATGACCCCGGCCTGGTTCACCTTGAGCGGGATGTAGGTGCTCTGGCCGCCGTACATCCGCCGGCCCACCACCCGCTTCGCGTACTGGACCGGGATCCGGCGCTGGCCCTGCTCGATGAAGACCACGGCCACGATGATCGCCAGGCCGATCAGGAAGATGATGGCGAACTTCCCCGGCCCCCCCTGCCGCCAGATCGCCGCGCCCTCCTGGGGGAGGCGGGAGATCACGCTGGTGAAGATCAGCACCGACATCCCGTTGCCGATCCCCCGCTGGGTGATCAGCTCCCCGAGCCACATGATCAGCGCGGTCCCGGCGGTGAGCGTGAGCACGATCAGCGCGATGTTGGGCGGCGTGAACGTGCCCGGCGGGAACACCTGGTACTGGGAGTTGAACAGGAACACGAGCCCGGTCGACTGGAGCAGGGCCAGGACCACCGTGACGTAGCGGGTGGTCTGGTTGATCTTCTTCACGCCGATCTCGCCCTGCTTCTGCCACTGCTCGAGCTTGGGGATCACGACCGTGAGGAGCTGCATGATGATCGAGCTCGTGATGTAGGGCATGATCCCCAGGGCGAAGACCGCCAGGTTCGTGAGGGCCCCCCCGGAGAAGAGGTCGATGAAGGCCAGGAACCCGGTGCCGCCCTGCGCCTCCAGCTGCCGCTGGAGCTCGGAGAGGTCGACGATCGGCACCGGGACGTGGGACCCGAACCGGTAGACCGCGATGATGAACAGCGTGAAGAGGATCTTGGCCCGGAGGTCCGGGAGCTTGAAGGCGTTGACGAAGGCTCGGAGCACGGCGGCTCTATCCTACCCGGAGGAGCCGAGGAGCTCGGCGCGACCCCCCGCCGCCTCGATCTTGGCCCGCGCCTGCGCGGAGAAGGCATGGGCCCGGACCACCAGGGCCCGGTCGATCTCGCCGCGGGCCAGCACCTTCACCGGGCGGCCCTCCCGGACCAGGCCCCGGGCCGCCATCGCCGAGGGATCCACCTCCCCGCCCTCGAAGGCGCGCGCCAGCGCCTCCACGTTCACCACGGCGTACTCCACCCGGTTCGGGTTCCGGAAGCCCTTGAGCTTGGGCACGCGACGCTGGAGCGGCATCTGCCCGCCCTCGAACCCGAGCTTCGGCTGGTGCCGGGCCTTGTAGCCCTTGGTGCCCCGCCCGGCCGTCTTCCCCTGGCCGGCGGCCTTCCCCCGGCCCACCCGCTTGCGCGGGCGGGTCGCGCCGGGGGCGGGGCGCAGATGGTGCAGCTTCACCGCTCCTCCTTCGCTCCGGCGGAGGTCACCCCTCCACCTCCTCCACGTCCACCAGGTGGCGAACCTTGGCGATCATCCCGCGGATGTCGGGACGGTCCTCCTTCACGACGGAGTCGCCGATCCGGCGCAACCCGAGCCGGCGGACCGTGTCCTTCTGGTCCCGGGGACGGTCGATCACGCTCCGGCGCTGGGTGACCCTAAGCTTCGCCACCGTACACCTCCTGGAGCACCTCCGCCCGCCGGGCCCGGATCCGCTCCTCGGCCTGGGCCACCGCCTCCAGCATCGGCTTCGGCGCGACCTGGTGGACGTCCCGGCCGCGGGCGCGGGCCACGTCCTCGGGGCGCTTGAGCGCCTTCAGGCCCGCCACGGCCGCCTTCACGATGTTGATCGGGTTGTCCGAGCCCAGGGACTTGGAGAGGATGTCCTTGATCCCGGCGGCCTCGACCAGGGCCCGCACCGGCCCCCCGGCGATCACCCCGGTCCCCGGCGCGGCCGGCTTGAGCAGGACCACCCCGGCGCCGTCCTTGCCGATCACCTCATGGGGGATCGTGGTCCCCATCATCGGCACCTCGAACATCTTGCGGCGGGCCTCCTCCACGCCCTTCTGGATCGCCGCGGGGACCTCCTTGGCCTTCCCGTAGCCGACGCCGACGCGCCCGGCGCCGTCGCCCACCACGACGAGCGCGGCGAACGAGAACCGCCGGCCGCCCTTCACCACCTTGGCCACCCGGTTGATCGAGATGACCCGCTCCTCGTACGGGCTCTTCTGGTCGGACGCGTCGTATCGCCTCATCAGATGCGGAGACCCTCCTCCCTCGCCCCCTCGGCCACCGCCGCGACGCGCCCGTGGTACAGGCGGCCGCCGCGGTCGAACACCGCCGTCTCGATGCCCCGCTCCCGGGCCCGCCGGGCGATGAGGGCCCCCACGGCGCGGGCCCGCTCCACCTTGGTGCCGGTGGCCTCGACCTCGAGGTCGGAGGCCGCGGCGAGCGTCCGGGCCGCCACGTCGTCGATCAGCTGGGCGTAGATGTGCCGGTTCGACCGGTACACGGCGAGGCGGGGCCGCTCGGCGGTGCCGGAGATCTTCTTCCGGACCCGGCGGTGGCGCCGGAGGAGCGCGAGGCGCTTCTCCTTCGCGTGGGTCACCATCGCGCTCACCTCGCCCCCTTGGCGGCCTTCCCGGCCTTCTTCCGCACGTGCTCGCCCTCGTACCGAATCCCCTTGCCCTTGTAGGGCTCGGGCTTGCGGATCTTCCGGATCCTCGCGGCCACCTCGCCGACCAGCTCCTTGTCGATCCCCCGGACCACGACCTTCGTCGGGGAGGGCACCTCGAACTCGATCCCCTCCGGCCGCGGCACGACGACCGGGTGCGAGTACCCCACCTGGAGCTCCAGGTCCTGGCCCCGCAGCGCGGCCCGGTAGCCGACCCCCACGATCTCGAGGGCCTTCTCGAACCCCTTCGTGACCCCTTCCACCATGTTCGCGAGCAGCGCCCGGGACAGGCCGTGGAGCCCGCGGTGGAACGGCTCGTCGCTGGGCCGCTCCACCCGCAGGACGCCGTCCTCCCGCAGCACGCGGATGTCGGGGTGGAGGCGCCGCTGCAGGGTCCCCCGCGGCCCGCGGACCGTCACCAGGTTCCCGTCCCCGAGCTCCACCTCGACCCCCGCCGGGATCTCGATGGGCCGCCTGCCGATCCGACTCATCGCCCGTCCCCCCGGATCACCAGACGTAGGCCAGGACCTCGCCGCCGATGCCGCGGCGGGCCGCCTCCCGGTCGGTCATCACGCCCTGCGAGGTGGAGAGGATGGCGATCCCCAGGCCTCCCAGGACCCGCGGGAGCTCCCCCCGCCCCGCGTAGATCCGCCGGCCCGGCTTGGAGATCCTCCGCAGCCCGGTGATGGCCCGCTCCCGGTTCCGCCCGTACTTGAGCCTCACCCGGAAGGCGCGGTGGACGCCCTCGCCCTCCTCCTCGAACCCCGCGATGTAGCCCTCGCGCTCGAGGATCGCGAGGATGGCCCGGTTCATCTTCGAGGCCGCCACCACGAGGTCGTCCTTGTAGGCGAGGTTCGCGTTGCGGATCCTCGCGAGCAGGTCCCCGATCGGGTCCGTGACGTTCGTGCGCACCGGAGCCCTCACCATGACGCCTTCGTCACCCCCGGGAGCTCTCCGGCGTGAGCCAGCTGCCGGAAGCAGATCCGGCACAGCAGGAACCGCCGGAACACGGCGCGGGAACGGCCGCACCGCCGGCACCGCGTGTAGGCGCGGACCCGGAACTTGGGCCGCCGCTTCTGCTTCTCGATCAGCGCCTTCTTCGCCATCGCCGCTCCTACGAGGCCGCCGCCGTCACCGCCGGGGCGCCCGCGAACGGGAAGCCCAGGGCGGTGAGGAGCGCGCGCCCCTCCTCGTCGTCCTTCGCCGTCGTCACGATCGTGACGTCCATCCCCCGGACCTTCACGACCTTGTCGTAGTCGATCTCCGGGAAGATCAGCTGCTCGGTAAGGCCGAGCGTGTAGTTCCCGTGCCCGTCGAAGCTCGACGGATCGAGCCCCCGGAAGTCCCGGATCCTGGGGATCGCGAGCGAGAGCAGCCGGTCGAGGAACTCCCACATGCGGTCCCCGCGGAGCGTGACCTTGGCCCCGATCGCCATCCCCTTGCGGAGCTTGAACCCCGCGATCGACCGGCGGGCCCGGGTCACGACCGGCTTCTGCCCGGTGATCGTGGCCAGGTCCTGGAGGGCGGCTTCGAGGAGCCGCCCGTCCCGGATCGCATCGCCGATCCCCATGTTCACGACGATCTTCTCCAGGCGCGGCACCTCCATCGGGTTGCGGTACCCGCGCTCGGCCATGAGGCGGGGCACCACCTCCTCGCGGTACCGCACCTTGAGCCGCGGCTGGTAGCGCTCGCTCATAGCTCGGCCTCGCACCTCCGGCAGATCCGCACCTTCTTGCCGTCCTCGACGCGGTGCCCGACCCGGGTCGGCCGCCCGCAGCTCTTGCACACGAGCTGCACGTTCGAGAGGTCGATGAACAGGTCCTTGTCGATGATGCCGCCCTTCTGGTTCTTCCGGCTGGGCTTCGTGTGCCGCTTGGCCCGCGCCACACCCTCCACCATCACCCGCCCTTCACGGGGCAGCACCTGCACCACCCGTCCGGTGCGGCCGCGGTCCTTGCCCGCGATCACCATCACCGTGTCGTCCTTCCTGATCGAGACGCCCGGCATCAGAGCACCTCCGGAGCGAGCGAGATGATCTTCATGAACCGCTTCTCGCGCAGCTCCCGGGCCACGGGGCCGAAGATCCGCGTCCCGCGCGGGTTCCTCGCGTCCGGCGTGAGCAGCACGACGGCGTTGTCGTCGAACTTGATGTAGGAGCCGTCGGGCCGCCGCCGCTCCTTCGCGGTGCGCACCACGACCGCCTTCACCACGTCGCCCTTCTTCACCGCGCCGTTCGGGAGGGCGTCCTTGACCGAGGCCACGACGACGTCCCCCACGTCCGCGTACCGGCGGTGGGACCCGCCCAGCACGCGGATCACGAGGACCTCCTTGGCCCCCGTGTTGTCCGCGACCTTGCATCGCGTCTCCTGCTGGATCATCCCCGCCTACTTCGCCCGCTCCACGATCTCCACGACCCGCCACCGCTTCAGCTTCGAGAGCGGCCGGGTCTCCATCACCCGCACGGTGTCGCCGACGCGGGCCTCGTTCGCCTCGTCGTGGGCGTACACCTTCGAGGAGCGGCGCACGGTCTTCCCGTACAGCGGGTGGGGGAACGTCCGCTCCACCTTGACCACCACGGTCTTGTCCATCCGGTCGGACACGACCACCCCGGTCCGGACCTTCCGCCGACCCCGCTCGCGCTCGCTCACGATGCCTCCTCCGAACCCCGCAGCTCCCGCTCGCGCATCACGGTCAGGATCCGCGCGACCTCGCGCCGCACCTGACGGAGCCGCATCGGGTTGTCGAGCTGCCCCGTGGCGAGCTGGAAGCGGAGGTTGAACAGCTCCTCCTTCGCGGCGTCCAGCCGCGCCCGGAGCTCCTGGTCCGGCAGCTCACGCAGCTCCGCGGCCTTCCTCATGCCGTCCCTCCACGGCTCGGCATCTACTCGCCACCCCCGACCCGCGACACGAACTTCGTCTTCATCGGCAGCTTGTGGGCGGCGCGGCGCATCGCCTCGCGGGCCAGGGCCTCGCCCACCCCCGCCAGCTCGAACATCACGCGGCCGGGCTTCACCACGGCCACCCAGCCCTCCGGGTTGCCCTTGCCCGAGCCCATCCGCGTCTCGGCGGGCTTCTTCGTGTAGGGCTTGTCGGGGAAGATGTTGATCCAGACCTTCCCGCCCCGGCGGATGTGGCGGGTGATCGCCACCCGGGCCGCCTCGATCTGCCGGTTGGTCACCCACGCCGGCTCCAGCGCGACGAGCCCGTAGTCGCCGAAGTGGATCTCGGTGCCCCCCTTGGCCCGGCCCGTCATCCGGCCCCGGTGCTGCTTGCGGTGCTTCACCTTCTTCGGGGCGAGCATCAGGCCTCCTCCTCGCCCGGGGCGGCGGGGGCCTCGTCCGCCGGCTCCTCGACCGGCTCCCCGCCCACCGGGATCACCGGGACGTCCGGCTCCTCCTCGAGCACCTCGCGCTCGTCGGTGATCAAGGCACCGGTGGAGGCGGCGCCCGCGCGGGCCGGCTGGAGGGCGCGGGCCCGCGCCAGCTCGGCCTCCTTCTCCG
This sequence comes from Actinomycetota bacterium, assembly GCA_035559315.1. GTDB lineage: Bacteria > Actinomycetota > UBA4738 > UBA4738 > HRBIN12 > DATLZM01. The sequence goes on along the minus strand of DATMBJ010000117.1, from coordinate 4,160 downwards.
CCGCCGGGATCTCGTCGCCGTGGTAGACCCAGACCTTCACGCCGATCTGCCCGAACGTGGTCTTGGCCTCGGCCGTCCCGTAATCGATCTTCGCCCGCAACGTGTGGAGCGGGACCCGTCCCTCCCGGTACCACTCGCGGCGCGACATCTCGGCCCCGCCGAGGCGGCCCGCGCACTGCACCCGCACGCCGAGGGCGCCGGCGCGCATCGCGGTCTGGACGGCCCGACGCATGGCCCGGCGGAACGACACCCGGCCGGCGAGCTGCTCGGCCACCCCCTGGGCCAGGAGCGCCGCGTCCGTCTCGGGCCGGGACTCGCTCGAGGCCTGGTTCATGTCCTCGACCTTCACGTCGACCCGCTTCTTCGTGTACCGCTCGATGTCCTTCCGGATCCGGTCGACCTCGGCGCCCTTCCGCCCGATGACGATCCCGGGGCGGGCGGTCCGGATGAAGACCGAGATCTGGTCGCCCCTCCGCTCGATGTCGATGGAGGAGATGCCGGCCCGCGCCAGGCGCGACCGGATGTGCTGGCGGATCCAGATGTCCTCGTGCAGGTACTCGGCGTAGTCGCGGCCGGCGAACCAGTTCGACTTCCAGGGGTAGATCACCCCCAGGCGGAACCCGTACGGGTGCACCTTCTGTCCCACCGGCTATCCCTCCAACGACCTCACGACGACCGTGATGTGCGACGTCCGCTTCCTGATCCGGGTCGCGCGGCCGTAGGCCCGCGGGCGCCAGCGCTTGAGCGTCGGCCCCTCGTCCACCCAGGCCCGCTCGACCACGAGGTTCTGGGCGACGACCCCGGGCGTCCGCTCCGCGTTGGCCACGGCGGAGTCGAGCAGCTTCGCCACGTCCCGGGAGGCTCCGAGCGGGGAGAACCGCAGGATCCGCCGGGCCTCCTCGACGTGGCGTCCCCGGATCAGGTCCACCACCCGCCGCGCCTTCCGCGGCGAGACCCGGACGTACCTCAGGGTAGCGCGTCCTTCCACGTTCGTCCTACCTCGCCCGCGTGCTCCGCTCGGTCTTCGCGTGGGACCGGAAGGTCCGGGTCGGCGCGAACTCCCCGAGCTTGTGCCCGACCATGGCCTCGGTGATGTACACCGGGACGTGCTTGCGCCCGTCGTGGACCGCGATCGTGTGCCCGACCATCTCCGGGACGATCGTGGACCGCCGCGACCAGGTCCGGATGACCCGCTTCTCGCCCCGGCGGTTCATCTCGAGGACCTTGGCCATCAGGTGGTCGTCGACGAACGGCCCTTTCTTCACCGACCGCGGCATCGCCTAGCCACGCCCCTTCCCGCGCCGCCGGATGATCAGCCGGTCCGACGGCTTGCCCTTCTTCCGGGTCCGGCCCTCCTTCTTCCCCCACGGGGACGTCGGATGGCGCCCGCCGGAGGACTTCCCCTCGCCGCCGCCCAGGGGGTGATCGACCGGGTTCATCGCCACCCCGCGGACCGAGGGCCGCTTGCCGAGCCAGCGGCTGCGGCCGGCCTTCCCCAGGCTGATCAGCTCGTGCTCCGGGTTGCCGACCTCGCCCACCGTCGCCCGGCAGGTGACCTCCACCATCCGCATCTCGCCGGAGGGGAGCCGGAGCGTCGCGTAGCGGCCCTCCTTCGCCATCAGCTGGACGCTCGTGCCGGCGGACCGGGCCAGCTTCGCCCCCGCCCCCGGCTTGAGCTCCACGGCGTGGACCGTGGTGCCGACCGGGATGTTCCGGAGGGGCAGGGCGTTGCCGGGGCGGATGTCCGCCCCCTCCCCGGACATCAGGACGTCGCCGACCGAGACCCCCTGGGGGGCGAGGATGTAGCGCTTCTCCCCGTCGGCGTAGTGGAGGAGGGCGATCCGCGCGCTCCGGTTCGGGTCGTACTCGATGTGCGCCACGCGGGCCGGGATCCCGTCCTTGTTCCGGCGGAAGTCGATGATCCGGTACCGGCGCTTGTTCCCGCCGCCCTGGTGCCGCGCGGTGATGCGCCCGTACACGTTCCGGCCGGCCCGCTTCCGGCCCTTGGCCAGGAGCGACTTCTCGGGCCGGTCCCGGGTGATCTCCTCGAACGTGGAGACGCTGGCCCCCCGGCGGCCCGGCGTCGTCGGCTTGTACTTCCGGATCCCCATCTCAGCTCCCGGTCTCGAAGATCTCGATGGAATCGCCCTCGGCGAGCGTCACGATGGCCCGCTTCTGGTCGGGGCGCTTCCCGATCGTGAACCGCCGGCGCTTCACCTTCCCGCGGCGACGGAGCGTGTTGACCGAGACCACCCGGACGTTCCAGATCGCCTGGACCGCCTCCTTGATCTCGGTCTTGCTGGCCCGGGGGTCCACGATGAACGTGTACGTGTTCCGCTCCAGCCCCGCGTAGGACTTCTCGGAGACCACCGGCCGGATGATCACGTCGCGGGGGTTCTTCACGACGCCTCACCCCCCGGGGCCGCGGCGCCCCGCCCCTCGAGGGCGTCGAGCGCCGCCGCCGTGAACAGGACCCGGTCGGCGGCGAGGACCTCGTACGTCCCGAGCGACCCCGCGTAGGCGATCCGGACGTTCGGGAGGTTCCGGAAGGAGCGCTCCACGTCCTCCCGGGGCCCCGGGAGGACCAGCAGGACCTTCCCCGCGAGGCCGAGCGCCTCGAGGACCGCCGCCGCCCGCTTGGTCTTGGGCTCGTCGAAGGAGAGCTCGTCCACGACGGCGAGCTTGCCGCTGCGGAGCGCGTCGGTGAGCGCGGAGCGGAGCGCGCCCTGCTTCATCTTCTTGTTGACGCGCATCTCGTAGCTCCGGGGCTTGGGCCCGTGGGCGATCCCACCCCCGGTCCAGATCGGGGAGCGGATCGAGCCGTGGCGCGCCCGGCCGGTCCCCTTCTGGCGCCAGGGCTTGCGCCCGCCGCCCGAGACCTCGCCCCGGGTCTTCGTGGAATGGGTCCCGGCGCGGCGCGCCGCGAGGGCCGCCACCACGACCTGGTGCATCAGCGGCACGTTGACCTGGGCGTCGAAGATCTCGGCCGGCAGGTCCCGGTCGCCCACCACCCGGCCGTCGACCGCGCGGACCTCGACCGTCGGCATCAGGCACCCCTCCCCGCCGGCGCCTTGACCGCGGAGCGGACCATCACCAGGCCTCCCACCGGGCCGGGGACGGCGCCCTTGACCAGCAGGAGGTTCCGCTCCGGGTCCACCTGGACCACCTGGAGGTTCAGCACCGTGACCCGCTCGTTCCCCATGTGGCCCGCCATCCGCATGCCCTTGAACACGCGGGAGGGCGTCGCGCAGGCGCCGATCGAGCCCGGCGAGCGGTGCTTCCGCTCGGTCCCGTGGCTCCCCGCCAGGCCGCCGAACCCGTGGCGCTTCATCACGCCGGCGAAGCCCTTCCCCTTCGACACCCCGATCACGTCGACGCGCTCCCCGGCGGCGAACAGGTCGGCCCGGAGCTCCTGGCCGGGCTGGTGGTTCGCGGCGTCCGGGGTGCGCAGCTCGACGAGGTAGCGGGTGGGACGCACCCCGTGCTTCTCGAAGTGCCCGCGGAGCGGCTTGTTCACCTTGCGCTCGGGGACCTCGAGGTAGGCGAGCTGGATCGCGTCGTACCCGTCCCGCTCGGCCGTCTTCACCTGAGCGACGTAGCACGGGCCCGCCTTGATCACCGTCACCGGCACGGCGCGGGTGTCATCGAAGATCTGGGTCATGCCCAGCTTCGTCCCGAGGAGGCCCTTCACCGCGTCCATCACAGCTTGATCTCGATGTCGACCCCGGCCGACAGGTTCAGGCGCTGGAGCTCCTGGACCGTCTTCGGGGTGGCGTCCACGATGTCGATCAGCCGCTTGTGGGTGAGCATCTGGAAGTGCTCGCGGCTGTCCTTGTACTTATGCGGCGAGCGGATCACCGTGTAGATCCGGCGCTCCGTGGGCAGCGGCACGGGGCCCACGACCTTGGCCCCGGTCCGCGTCACGTGCTCGACGATGTCGCGCGCGGCCGCGTCCAGGGCCCGGTGGTCGTAGGCCCGGAGCTTGATCCTGATCCTCGGTGCCGCCACCTCGCCCGCCTCCCTACTTGATGATCTTGGTGACGCGGCCGGCGCCCACGGTGCGGCCGCCCTCCCGGATCGCGAACCGGAGGCCCTCCTCCATCGCGATCGGCTTCTCCAGCTCCACCTGCATCTCGACGTTGTCCCCGGGCATCACCATC
>DATMBJ010000116.1:0-1621 GCA_035559315.1 Actinomycetota bacterium | reverse complement strand
TGCACTTCTCCGTGCCTGCTGACGAAGGTCCTCCTGCTCCAGATGCACGACAGATGTTCTGACGAAGAGGCTGTGGATCGGGCGAGGTGGGATGCGCGCTGGGCCGCGGCTCTGGGCACCAGGATTGGGGAGCGATCCTTCGCCAAGAGCACTTTGCAGTTGCACCGGGCCAGGATCCACCTCAGTGAGATGGGTCAGCGCCTCCTGGACATCAGCGTTCAGGAGGCCAGACGGGCAGGGATTCTCAAGAGCAAGAAGATCAAGGTGGCCCTGGATACGACCCCGGTCTTTGGAAGAGGGGCCCTGAAGGACACCTACAACCTGGTCGCGGATGGCATCAAGGCGGTGGCTGGCGAGCTTGCTCGAGCCTCGGGTGAGCGCCCCCAGGAGTGGGCGGCCAGGCACGACCTCTCCCGTTACTGGCGGGGTTCCGTGAAGGGCCAGGCCGACATCGACTGGAGCCAGGAGAAGGAGCGTCGGGCTTTTCTGGGCGCCCTGGTGGCGGACGTGAACCGGGTGCTGGTGTTTGCCGACCGGGCCCTGGCTCAGATGAGCCCTGAGGACCCGCAGGCCAGGGCCATCCGGCAGGCCTCGGACCTCTTGCGACAGCTGGTGGAGCAGGATGTGGATCGGAGCGCCCAGGAGCCTCGGCTCAAAGAGGGAGTGGCCAGGGACCGGGTCCTCTCCGTCACCGACCCCGAGATGCGCCACGGCCACAAGAGTGCCTCTCGACGCTTTGACGGCTACAAGCTGGCTCTGGCCGTGGAGCCCGTCAGTCAGATCATCACTGCCCTGAAGACCCTGCCGGCCAACGCGCCCGATTCCAGGGACGCCCTGGACCTGGTGAAAGCCAGTGAGAACACAACGGGTGCCCCGGTGGAGAAGGCCATCGGCGATTGCGCCTACGGGGACGGAGCCACCCGTTGCGCCTTCGCCCGGGAAAACCGCACTCTCGTGGCCAAGCTGCCCAGCCCGCCCAGAGACGAGCCCTGTCACAAGGCCTGCTTCCATATTGACCTGGTGAACGGACGGGTGACCTGTCCGGCCGGCCACACGACCACCGACTTCGACTACGTGACCCCCCGAAAGGCTGCCGGGGCCATCGGGCCCCGCCCCGCCGTCAAGCGGTTTCGCTTCCCGGCCGAGCTGTGCGGAGCCTGCCCCCTGGCGAGCCGGTGCCTGCAGGAGAAGAACAAGCAGGGCGGTCGCGTGGTCACGCTCCATCCCCAGGAGCACCTTCTCCAGGAAGCACGCGCCTACCAGAAGACGGAGGCGTTTCGCCAGGACCAGTTGGACCGCCAGACCGTGGAGCATCGGATCGCCCGTCTGTGCCAACTGGGCATTCGCCAGAGCAGGTACTTCGGACGCGCAAAAACGGAACTACAATGCGTCCTAACCGCTGTGGTTGCCAATCTGACCAGGATCCTGGGGGTCCTGAGCCGACAGGCTCAAAGCTCTATGGCAGCGGCCAACAGGCTGCTAACTTTGTTCCTCCAGGCTCTCCTGAGGATCCTGTGTCCAGATCATCCGGTCTGGTTTCTGCCCTCCCTCCGCGGACCAAGTCTGTCCCTAATTGGAAGGTGATGACCTTCAAAAAACGGGTTTTCGGCCCCGCTCCTAG
>DATMBJ010000115.1:0-16880 GCA_035559315.1 Actinomycetota bacterium | reverse complement strand
CCACCGCCCCGGCGGCCGCCGCGCGCTCGTGGGTGGCGGCCCAGAGGGGGGCGGCCGGGAGGAGGCCGTGGAGGGCGGCCCCGGCCAGGGCCGCGAGGGCGACCCGTCGCGCCCGCCGGCTAGGCGCGGACCTCGGCCGGCAGGAGCCCGGAGGCATCCGGCACCCCCTCCACGCGGACCGGGCGCCGCTCGGGCCAGCCGACGATCACCCCGCCGGCCAGGACCACGAGCGCGCCGAACCAGATCCAGAAGACGCCGGGGTTGACCAGGAGGGCCACGGAGGCCACGCGGTCGGTGGGGTCCGCCGACTGCATGATGATGTAGAGGTCGGCGGCGGGGGTGGAGTGGATCGCGACCTCCGTGGCCGGCTGTTCCTGGTTGGCGTACTGGCACTTGAGCGCCCGGACCCCCCCGAGGTCCTCCCCGCCCCGCCGCAGCCCGAAGCTCCCGACCAGGCAGAAGCGGTCGGCGCCCTCCTCGGTCGTGAGGCTCCGGAGCGTGACCCGGTAGTCGCCCACCGTCGCCGATCCCCCGACCGGGAGGCTCGTGCGGACCTCCTGGCGGAAGGCCACGTGGAGCGCGATCCCGACGATCACGACGACCACTCCCACGTGGATCAGGTACCCGCCGTACCGTCGGGGGTTCCGGGAGAACAGGCCCGCGAGGGCTCTCCCCCATCCCTCCCTCCGCGCGCCGCGGCGGGCCCGGGCGCCCCGCCAGAACTCCTGCACGATGGTGGCGCCCACGAAGGCGGAGAGCGAGAGGACCAGCACCGTCCCCGGGCGCCCGCGCAGGACCGCCGCCAGGGCGGCGGCGGCCGCAGCCCCCACCGCGAGCGGGCCCGCGAAGTTCCGACGGAGGTTGCGGAGCGACGCCTTCCGCCAGGCGAGGAGCGGGCAGAGGCCGATCAGCGCGAGGAGGAGGACGGCCATCGGCGTGACGACCCCCTCGAAGAAGGGCGGGCCCACCGAGACCTTCACCCCGCGGACCGCCTCCGCGACCAGCGGGAACACGGTCCCCCAGAACACCGCGAAGGCCATCGCCGCGAGGATCAGGTTGTTCACGAGGAACGAGGACTCGCGCGAGACGACCGCGTCGATCCGGCCCCCGGTCCGGAGCTCGGGGAGCCGCCAGACGATCAGCGCCCCCGAGGCCACCACGACGACGGTGACGAACAGGATCAGGGACGGACCGACGTCCGACTCCGCGAACGAGTGCACCGAGGAGATGACGCCGGAGCGGGTGAGGAACGTGCCGAAGATCGAGAGGGCGAAGGTCGCCACCACGAGGAACACGTTCCAGACCTTCAGCATCCCCCGCTTCTCCTGGATCATCACGGAGTGGAGGTACGCGGTCCCCGCGAGCCAGGGCATCAGGCTCGCGTTCTCCACCGGGTCCCACCCCCAGTAGCCGCCCCAACCGAGCTCGACGTACGCCCACCGGGCGCCGAACATGATCCCGGCGGTCAGCAGGAGCCAGGCCCACAGCGTCCACTTCCGCACGGTCCGGACCCACCGGTCGCCGAGGTTCCCGGTGGCGAGGGCGGCGATCGCGAAGGCGAAGGGGACGGTGAACCCCACGAACCCCATGTAGAGGGTCAGCGGGTGCGCCCACTGCCCGTAGTTCTGGAGCAGGGGGTTCAAGCCCTGGCCGTCGGGCGGGGGGAACGCGAGCTCGGAGAACGGGTTGGAGCGGAAGGCCACGAGGTACGTGAAGCCCAGCTGGACCAGGGCCAGCACCGTCACGACCCACGGCATCAGGTCCCGGTTCACCGTGCGGTTCTGGCGGACGACGACCGCCCCGTAGAGCGCGAGGACCCACGCCCACAGCAGGAGCGATCCGTCCTGCCCCGCCCAGAACGCGCCGAGCGTGTAGAAGATCGACAGGCTCCGGCTCGTGTAGGAGGCCACGTACTCGAGCGAGAAGTCCCGCGTGAGCAGGGCGTGGAACAGCGCGACGCCCGCCACCGAGAGGCAGAGCGCCGTGGCCCGCAGGGCTCCCTCCGCGCTCCGGACCGCGGCGGCCCGCCCGGTCCGCGCCCCTACGAACCCGCTCGCGGCGGCCCAGGCCGAGGCGGCGACCGCCAGCAGGAGCGCGAACCTACCGAGGTCGTTCACGGGCCCTCCCCTCGAGCGCGCGCTCCCGGCGCAGCAGGTGGAGCGCGTAGGCCCCGTAGAGCAGCGCGGCCCCCAGGTAGGCCGCGATCACGTACCCGACGTCGCCCATCACGACGCCACCTCCTCCTCGGCCCGGCGGAGCCGCTCCACGCGCAGCCGGACGGAGAGCAGGTAGAGGTAGAGGAGCGTGAAGGCCGCGAGCCCGACGAGCAGGGCCACGAGCATCTGGGGCGGGAGCCCGCCCCGCTCGAACACGAGCTGGGTCGGGTGCTCCGAGCGCCACCACCGCACCGACAGGTACACGATGGGGACGTCGATGAACCCCACGATCCCGAGCACCGCGGAGAACCTCGCCCGACGCGCGGGGTCGGGGACGTAGCCCCGCAGCACGAGGTAGGAGAGGTACAGGAGCCAGAGCATCAGGAAGCTCGTGAGCCGCGGGTCCCAGGTCCAGTACACGCCCCACACCGGCCGCCCCCAGAGGGGGCCGGTCACGAGCACCCCGGTCGTGAACAGCACGCCCACCTCGGCCGAGGCCGCGGCCAGGTCGTCGTACCGCCGGGCGCCGCTCGCGAGGAACGCGATGCTCGCGACGAACACCACGCCGAACGCGAGGAAGCCGATCCAGGCCGAGGGGACGTGGATGTAGAAGATCCGCTGCGCCGGGCCCTGCTTCGCGTCCTCCGGCGCGTAGAGGAAGGCGGCGGCGAGCAGGACCGGCACCGAGGCCAGCACCCCCGCCCCCAGGGCCCGTCGGTTCGCGCGCCCCGCCCGGGGCCGCCCGTCCGTCCGCGCGGTCGTCTCGAGGTCCACCTCACTCCTCCATCAGGTAGGGGAAGGTCGCCAGCGCGACCAGCAGGAACAGGGCGTCGTACCCGACCAGGAGCAGCAGCCAGGAACGGGTGCCCGCGCTCCATGCCCCCCGGAGCGCGGCCTCGGTCGTCTTGACCGCCGCGATCATCACCGGCACCGACACCGGCATCACGAGGAGCGGCAGGATCGCCTCCCGGCCCCTCGTGTGCACCGCCATGGCGGCGAGGAGGGTCCCCACGGTGACCAGGCCGAGGGTCCCGAGGACCGTGCTCGCGAGCAGGAGCGGCACGTCCCCCGCCGGGGCGAGCTGGAGGAGCACCACGAAGACCGGCAGGATCAGCACCTCGACGGCCGAGGTGAATCCGAGGTTCGCCAGGAGCTTCCCGAGGTAGATCGCCTCGCGGGGCGCGGGGGAGACGAGGAGGCCCTCGAGGCATCCGCCCTCCTTCTCCAGGGCCATCGACCGGCCCATCCCGAGGAGCGCGGCGAAGAGGAACGCCATCCACAGGACCCCGGCCGCGACCCCCTCCCGCCCCGCCCCGCCCGCGGGGAACGCGAAGCTCGCCGTGACCACGACCAGGAGGGCGAACAGGCCGACCGACGCGACGACGTCGCGGGTCCGGGCCTCGAGGCGGAGGTCCTTCCCGGCGATCGTGAGGGCGGGCGAGAGCCAGCTCACGGCCCCACCTCCGCGCGGAGCAGGGCGAGGTACGCGGCGGCCGCGCCCTCGTCCCCGGGATCCAGCTCGCGGTCCAGCGCGACCCTCCCGCCCGAGAGCGCGACCAGCCGTCCGGGCCCGCCCAGGGCCCTCGCCACGTCGTGGAGCGTCACCACGAGCACCCGCTCCGGCGAGCGCAGGCCCTCGAGGAGCTCCGAGAGCGAGGCGGCCGCCGCCTCGTCGAGGCCCGTGTAGGGCTCGTCGAGGAGGAGGACGGCGGGCCGATGGAGGAGCGCCCGGGCCAGCGCCACGCGCTGCCGCGTGCCGCGGGAGAGGGTGCGCACCGGGCGGTCCAGCACCGGCTCGATCGCGAGGCGCGCGGCGACCTCCTCCACCGCCGCCCGCGGCCGGTCCAGTCCGAAGAGCCGGGCGTGGAACGCCAGGTTCTCCCGAGCCGTGAGGTCGGGGTAGAGCATCGGCTCGTGGGAGACGAACCCGACCAGGGCCCGGAGCCGCGGCCCGGCTCGCCGCATCTCGATCCCCCCGATCGTCACGCTGCCCCGCGTCGGGACCGCGAGGCCGGCGATCACCTTGAGGAGGGTGGTCTTCCCCGCGCCGTTGGCGCCCATCACGGCGACGAACGAACCGGGCGGGATGTCGAGGTCCACGCGGTCCAGCGCGATCTGGGAGCCGAACGCCTTCGTCACGCCCCGCAGGCGGATCGCGAGCTCGAGCGACGCACCCACCTCAGCCCCCCGGCTTGGCCTCGAACTTCGAGGGGCACCGCGCGAAGAGCCGGTCGGCGTGGAACACGCCGTCCGCGCCGAGGCGCCCCTCGGCGACGGCCTCGGCCTCGTCCTTGAGGGTGTCGGGGGGCGCGCCCTCGTGGACCACCGCGAGCGTGGTGCGCCCGTCCGTGACCTCGAACGTCACGGTCCCCGCGGCGGGGTCGACCTCGATCGATCCGGGGACGACCGTGCCGGAGATCCGGACGTAGCGCCCCACCGAGGAGAGGACCTCGGTGGGCGTGAGGTAGTAGACGACCGACCGGGTGAACATCGTGTACCCGACCGCGAGGAACGCCCCGAGGACCACGAGGCCGAGGAGCAGGAGCGGGGCGCGGCGGGGCCGCCGCTCGAACCCCTCACCGATCCGGACCTCGCGCTCGGCGATCTCGGACATCCACGCTCCGTTCGGTCCGCTGGGGGGCCGATCTCTTCCCCTTCCGTCTCTGGATAGTCCGCTTGTCGGGTCTCGCCACGGGCCGGGGGTCCCGCGATGGATGGGCCGCCTGCCGCGTGCCCGGGGGAGGCGCCCGTGCCACGGTGGTCGGCGGTGGATCCGGGGACCGGCGTCGTGGAGGAGGTCCCGGCTCCCGAGCGCCCCGTCGGAGCGGGCCGCGGGGGGCGGGCCCGGGGGGTCGTCGTCGCCGTGCTGGCGGGCGGCCTCCTGCTCGGCGTGCTCGGCGCCGCCCTCAAGGTCCGCCCGCCCGACCGGCTGGGCCCGGATCCGTCGGGGCGTCCCGCCCCCGACTTCACGCTGCCCCTCCTCGAGGGGAGAGGGTCGCTCACGCTCTCGGAGCTCCGCGGCCGACCGGTGGTCTTGAACTTCTGGGCCTCCTGGTGCGGCCCGTGCAAGGAGGAGGCGCCGGTCCTGGCGGCGGCCTGGCGCCGCTGGGAGCCGCGGGGCGTGGTGTTCCTCGGGGTCAACGCCCAGGACTCGCGGAGCGGCGCGATCGCGTTCCAGCGGCGCTACGGGATCGGCTACCGGAGCGTGGTCGATGAGACCGGCCGCGTGATGGCCATCTACGGCGTCCTCGGGTTCCCCGAGACGTTCTTCATCGACGCCCGCGGCAGGATCGTGGCGAAGTACGTGGGCCCCCTGGACGCCGCCACGCTCGACGCCTACGTCGCCTCGCTCGTCGAGGGCTGACCGGGGAGGGGCCGTGAACTGCCACGGGCGGTCCGAGGAGCCGGGCGGGGGACGGCAGGTCGTCCTGGTCGGGCACCCGAACGTCGGGAAGTCGGCCCTGTTCGGTCGCCTGGCCGGTCGCTACGTCACGGTCTCGAACCACCCGGGCACCACGGTCGAGGTGACCCGCGGGACCCTGGACGGGGACGGCGCCGGGACCCTCGTGGACACCCCGGGGCTCCACAGCCTGGTCGCGCGCACCGACGACGAGCGGGTCACGCTGGACCTGCTGCTCCGCGGGGAGCGGGCGACGGTCGTGCAGGTCGCCGACGCGAAGAACCTCCGCCGGGGCCTGCAGCTCAGCCTGGAGCTGGCCGAGGCCGGCCTGCCGTTCGTCCTGGCCCTGAACATGGCCGACGAGGCGGCGTCTCGGGGGATCGTGGTCGACGCCCCGGCCCTCTCGGAGCTCCTGGGGGTCCCGGTGGTCCCGACGGTGGCGGTTCGGGGAGAGGGCGTGCCGGACCTCGTCGCGCGCCTCGGGGAGGCGCGGCCCGCGCGACGAAGGATCCGCTACCACCCCGCGGTCGAGGAGGCGGTGGCCCGCGTCGAACGCCTGCTGCCGAGGACCGGGCTCGCCCCGCGCGCCCTCGCCCTCCTGGTGCTCGCCGCCGGGGAGGACGCGGGCCCGGTGCCGCTCGGGACCCGGGAGCGGGCCGCGGTCCGCCGGGCCCGGGCGGAGGCCGAGGCCCGGCTGGGAGAGCCCCTGGCGGTCGCGGTGGCCAGGGCCCGCCTCGCGGAGGCCGACGCGGTGCTGGAACGGGTGGTGCGGAGCGGGCCGGCCCGGCCGCTGCCGGGGGAGGCCCTCGCCCGCCTGGCCAGCCACCCGGTGGCGGGCTGGCCGATCCTCGCGGCCGTGCTCGCGAGCCTGTTCCTGTTCGTCGGGGTCCTGGGCGCCGGGTGGCTCGTGGGCCTGCTCGAGGACGGGCTCTTCGGAGCGGTGGTGAACCCGCTCGCCAGGCGGCTCGTGGGCTCCCTGCTCCGGTCGGTGCCCCTCGTGCGGGACTTCCTGGTCGGTCCCTACGGCCTGGTGACGATGGCGCTCACCTACGCCGTCGCGATCGTCCTGCCCATCGTGACCACGTTCTTCCTGGCGTTCGGGGTCCTCGAGGACTCGGGCTACCTCCCCCGCCTCGCGGCGATGCTCGACCGGGCGTTCCGGCTGATGGGGCTGAACGGCCGGGCGGTGATCCCGATGGTCCTCGGCCTGGGCTGCGACACGATGGCCACCCTGACGACCCGGACGCTCGACAGCCGGAGGGACCGGGTGCAGGTGACCCTCCTGCTCGCGCTGGCCGTCCCCTGCTCGGCCCAGCTCGGCGTGATCCTGGGGATGATCTCCCGGACCGGGCCGGCGGGTCTCGCGGTCTGGGGCGGGGTGGTGGCGGGGACGCTGCTCGCGGTCGGCCGCCTCTCCGCGCGTCTGATCCCCGGGCCGCGCTCGGACTTCATCGTGGAGCTGCCGCCGATGCGGGTCCCCTCCCTCCGGAACATCGCGCTCAAGACCGCGGCGCGGCTCGAGTGGTACGGCAAGGAGGTGGTCCCGGTCTTCGTCCTCGGCACCGCGGCGCTGTTCGCGCTGGACCGGGCCGGGCTCCTCGCGGCGATCGAGCGGGCGCTCTCGCCCCTGGTCGTGGGCTGGCTCGGCCTCCCGGCCCGGGCGACCGGCGCGTTCCTCGTGGGCTTCCTCCGCAGGGACTACGGGGCCGCCGGGCTCTTCTCGCTGGCCCGGGCCGGGCAGCTCTCGCCGGACCAGGTGCTCGTGAGCCTGGTGGTGATCACCCTGTTCGTCCCGTGCGTGGCCAACCTCCTCATGATCGTGAAGGAGCACGGCCGGCGCACGGCCGCGGCGGTGGCCGCGTTCGTGTTCCCGTTCGCGTTCCTGGTCGGGGGCCTGGTCCGGCTGGGCCTCGCGGCCTCGGGCCTGGGGGTGGGGTAGGTGCGGTGCGAGCTCTGCGGCCACGGCTTCGACCCCGAGCGGCTCGCCTGTCACGCCGAGTGCCCCCTCGGGCCGAGGTGCAGCCTGATCTGCTGTCCGAACTGCGGGTTCCAGGCCGTGGACGCCTCCCGGAGCGTCCTGGCCCGGGGCCTTGGCCGGCTGTGGCCGGGCCGGCGGGGGGCGCGCGCCCCGGGGACGCGGCCGGCCGACGGGGTGCCCCTCGCCCACGTCCAGGCGGGGGCGACGGTCCGGGTCGTGGGGCTCGAAGGGCTCTCCGTCGAGCGCCGGTCGCGCCTCTCGGCCTTCGGCCTCGCGGAGGGCACCGCGGTCCGGCTGGTCCAGCGACGCCCGGTCCCGGTCCTGCGGATCGGGGAGACCGAGCTCGCGCTCGCCGAGGACATCGTGCGCGGGATCCGGGTCCGGCCGGAGGAGGGGGACCCGTGCACGACCTGACGCTGTTCCTCGTGGGGGTGGCGGTGATCGGCCTGTCCCCGCTCGCGTTGGGCGCCGCGTACCTCCTCCGGCGGGGCCGGACGGACGAGGGCGTCCCGGGTCGGACCGGGGTCCGGGGGGTGGCGGCGCTCCTCCTCGTCCTCGCCGCGGTGTCGTTCGCGGGGGCGTGGTGGCTGCGAGGGGCGGCCGCGCCGGGGAGCGCGACGGCCCACGTCGACGCGGGCGGCCCCGGGCTCGCCGGTGCCGCGACCACGGCGCTCCCCGCCTCCCTGGCGGGGCTCCGACGGACCGCCGTGGTGACGGGCGCGGAGGCGGTGCGGTCGGTGGAGGCGCTCCACGGCCGCCGCCTCCCGGTGGTCACGGCGGAGATCGCCGAGTACGCCGGGGGGCGGGCGACGGTGTGGATGTCCCGCTCGGACCATCCGCGGGCGGCGAGGGCGCTGGTGGAGCGGATGGCGCGCGGGATCGCGGGGGGCGGCTCGCCGTTCTCCGCGCCGAGCGCGGTCGCGGGGGAGCGGGGCGTGTGGGCGACCGAGGGGATGGGCCAGGTCCACTACTTCTTCGCCCGCGGCCCCGCCGTCTGGTGGCTGTCGGCGGATGAGGCCGTCGCGGAGCGGGCGCTCGCGGAGCTCCTGGAGGTGGCGGGGTGATCCTCCTCCACCTGCTCCTGGGGACGGCGGTGGTGGTGCTGTGCGCGGCCGCCGGCCTCGCCTCGCTCCGGCGGGACGGGGCCGAGCCGGCCGTCGCCCGGTGGGCCCTGGGGACCCTCGCGCTCCAGGTCGCGTCGGGGATGTTCCTGCTCACCGGGGCGGCGCGGGTGAGCCTGGTCCACGTCCTGGTCCCCTCGGCGGGGCTCGCGGCCGTGGTCGTCGCCAGGTCGGTCGAGGGGCCCGGGAGCAGGCTGGCGGGCGCCGCCTACCTGGCCGCGGCCGCGGCCGCGGTGGCAGCGTTCGTGACGGGGCTCGGTGCGTGAGGGGGAGGAGGGAGGGCGCGCGATGTCGCCGGTGAACTTCGAACAGGCTCCGATCCTGCTGTTCTGGGAGACCACGAAGGCCTGCCGGCTCGCCTGCCGGCACTGCCGCGCCGAGGCCATCCCCGAGCCGCTCCCCGGGCAGCTCTCCACGGAGGAGGGGAAGCGGCTGATCGAGGACGCGCGCTCCTTCACCCCGCGCCCGCCCGTGCTGATCTTCACCGGCGGCGATCCGTTCATGCGGGCCGACCTCTTCGACCTCGCGGAGCACGCCCGCGACCTGGGGGTGCCGATCGGGTTCGCGCCCTCGGTGACGCCGCTCCTCACCCCGGCCGCGGTCCGCCGGATGCGGGAGGTGGGCGCGAAGACCGTCTCGATCAGCCTCGACGGGGCACGGCCCGAGACCCACGAGGGGATCCGGGGGGTCCCCGGCCACTTCCGGGCGACCGAGGAGGCGGTGCGGCTCCTGGTCCGCGAGGGCCACACCGTGCAGATCAACACCACCGTGATGCGGCGGAACGTCCTCGAGCTCGCCGACGTGGCCGCCCTCGTCTCCTCCTGGGGCGCTCACATCTGGGAGGTGTTCTTCCTGATCCGGGTGGGCCGGGGCGCGGAGCTCGAGGAGCTCTCGCCGGCGGAGAACGAGGACGTCGCCCACTTCCTCCACGAGGCTTCCGGCTACGGCTTCATCGTCCGGACCGTCGAGGCCCCCTTCTTCCGACGGGTCGTGGCGTGGAGGAAGGAGCTCCCACCCGGCGCCGATCCCGCGGAGGCCTTCGGGCTCGGGGCGCTGTACCGGCGGCTCGCGGGGCGGCTCCGGGAGCGGCTCGGCGAGCCCGGCCCCCCGCGGGCCTCGAGCGTGGGGACCCGGGACGGCAAGGGCATCCTGTTCGTCGCCCACGACGGCGACGTCTACCCGGCGGGCTTCCTCCCGGTGCGTCTGGGGAACGTCCGGGAGGCGAGCCTGGTCGAGATCTACCGCTCCCACCCGCTCCTGCGCGCCATCCGCGAGGCGCGGTTCTCCGGTCGGTGCGGGGTCTGCCCCTTCGGCGACGTCTGCGGGGGCTCCCGGGCGCGGGCCTTCGCAGCCTCCGGCGACCCGCTGGGCGAGGACCCGGCCTGCGCCTACGCGCCGGACCTCGTTTCCCACGGGAGATAGCAGACCCGTTTGCTCCGGTTCCGCCCCCGGAAGGTCCCGGAAGGCCCGGGTCCTCCGGCCGTTGGCCGGCCATCCGCGACGCCCTACGGTCGGGTCGATCCGAGCATCCGAGATGACAACCGGAGGCTCGAGGATGAGAGAGGACATCGGGAGACACGAGGAAAGGAGGTGATCAATGCGCGCCAGCGGACCCTCGCGGGTGGCCATGGCCGTCGCCATCGCCGGGATCCTCGTGTTCGCCCTCGGGGAGGCCGCGTGGGCCACGACCGGGCAGGACGGGCCGACGCCGCCGAAGGTGGGTGACCCGGTGGGGTCGGACGTGTCGCCCCACGGCGGGTACTCCTCCACCACGAACTTCTGCATGCAGTGCCACGAGGTGCACAAGGCGCCCGGCGAGTACGCCTTGCTCTGGAAGGCGAGCGTGACGGCGACCTGCGCCACCTGCCACTCCCTGTTCGGGTCCGCCGCCACGGGCACGCGCGACCCCATCGGCCCGGGTACGGTCGGGACCGCCGCGGCCCGGTCCGCCTACGACGTGACCACGCCCCAGGCCGAGCACGACATCGGCTCGACGTCGCCCCCCGGGGAGACGGGCATCACGATCACCGAGGCGGGCTGGACCTACGGCGGGTGGAGGCTGGGAGGTCCGCCGCCCAGCAACTCGACGACGCCCGCCGGCCCCGGCACCGCCTCCGACACCGGGGGCGGCCTGTACTGCGGGAGCTGCCACACGCCCCACGGGGAATACGGCCAGGCCGTGAACACCCGGAAGGTCGTGACCAGCACCGACGGCACCTGGGCGACGCAGGCCGTCGTCGACTGGAAGGAGGGCACCCAGATCTGGTGGAAGAACCCGACCACGGGCGTGTGGGCGAGGAAGTACCTCCACCTTGGCGCGAGCGGCTGGGAGGTGTGCGACGCCGGCAACACGAACTGCGTGCCGGCGCAGGTGAAGGACTCGGAGGGCCAGCTCGTCTCCCTCTACGGGTACAAGCTGCTCTCCGCCTACCCGAACCACACCTACGCGCAGGTGAAGAGCTGGGGGGTGGACCGGTACGACCACGACGGCGCGAAGTGGTGCGGCACCTGCCACCCGTCGCGGATCGACGTGGCGGCCGGCGGCACGTACCACAACCACCCGACGGGCTGCACCGCGTGCCACGGGAACCCGGCCGACGGGAGCTCGGCGGACTTCCCGCACACGTCGACGCTGGGCGAGTTCCTGGTCAACTACCCGGACGCGCTCTGCATCACGTGCCACACGAGCGGGACCCTGCCGTGACGGAGGTCGCCACGAGCCGAGCGTGGAGGGGGTGAGGCCCGCGGGGGTACCTGGGAGGCCGTTCGACGGATAGGGAGCCGCGGCACCGGATCCCGAGGCCAGCGACCTGGTGGAGGGATCCGGTGCCGTTCGTCCCGCGGGCCCCGCGAGGGCCCTCGTTTCGCCATGGGGGTGCCCGGCGGTCCCATCACCCGGGCGGACGGCCGGCCCTCGCCGGCCGATCCGATCCCGGACCGGTCAGATCCCCCCGGCCGTTGGTCCTCCCCGGACCGGGTCCCTCAACCCTCCCGGGCGCCCCGGGGGCCGGGCGAGCATGCGTCGCGGATCCCCGGGACGGGAGGGACCATGGGAACCGGACGGCGGAGCGGGACCCGGCGCGCCGAGCCGACGCTCCCCAAGCGGGAGCGGAGGCGGCTGGCCCGGGCCGAGCGGGAACGGCGGCTGCGCCGCGAGGCCCTGCGGCGGAGGGCGGCCGTGCTCGCCATCTGGCTGGGCGGGGCCGCGGCCCTGGCCGGACTGGGGCTCGGCGTGCGGTCGCTGGGCGGCCGGGAGGCGCCCGTATCCGCGCCCGCCGTGGACCGGGTCGCCGAGGAGGCCTTCCGCGCGAGCGACGGGCGGAACGTGCGGCTGGCCGACCTGCGCGGTCGGAAGGTGGTCGTGTTCTTCTACGAGGGCGCCGGCTGCGGGGCCTGCCAGACCCAGCTCCAGCAGCTCGAGTCGCAGCTCCCCGAGCTCGAGCGGCTGGGGGCGACGGTGGTGGCCGCCACGACCGATCCGGTCGAGGTGTCCGCCTCCGTGGCCCAGCAGCTCGGCCTCTCCTACCCGATCCTCGAGGACCGGGCCCACCTCCTCGGCTCCGCCTTCGGCACGTACGTCGAGGGGGGCCACATGGGCTCCGTCGACCAGCACTCCGTCGTGGTCCTCGACGAGGAAGGGCGCGTGGCCTGGCGGCAGATCGCGGCCACCACGATGTGGGTGCCGCCCGAGGCGATCCTGTCCGCGGTGGAGGCGGCATGAACGGCGCTCCTCCCCTCATCTACGTCACGGCCGCCGGCTGCCACCTGTGCGAGGAGGGGAGGACGGTCGCCCGCCGCCTCGCCGCCGAGCGGGGGCTCGCGCTCGAGGAGCTCGACCTGGACGACCCCCGGGCCCGGGCGCTCGCGGCCCGGGCGGGGCCCGCGTTCCCGCCCGCGCTCTACCTCGGCGAGACCCTCCTCGGCTACGGCCGGCTCTCCGAGCGCGCGCTCCGGCGGCGCCTGCGGGGGCTGCTCCCGTGAGCGGCCTGGTCTACTCCGCCTCCCTCGTCGCCGCGTTCCTGGGAGGCGTGCTCGCGCTCTTCGCCCCCTGCTGCATCGTGACCCTCCTGCCCAACTTCGTCGGGGCCGCGCTCCGCCGGGGGCTGGTCGCGCTCCCGGTGACCGCGCTCCTCTTCGCGGCGGGCCTGGCCGCGGTGCTCCTGCCGATCGTGCTGGGCGTGGGGGGCATCGGCTACCTCGTGGGGCGGATGCACGGCCCGGTGTTCGTGGTCGTCGGGGTCTTCCTGATCGGGCTCGGCGTCTCCGTGCTCACCGGCCGTCGGTGGCGCCTGCCGGTCCCGATGCTCCGCTTCGGCCCGGGCGAGGGGGCGGGCTCGACGTTCCTGCTGGGGGTCGCCTCGGGCGTGATGAGCTCGTGCTGCGCGCCCGTGCTGGCCGGCGTGGCGGCGATGTCAGCGCTCTCCGCCGAGCCGCTCGGGGCGCTCGGGCTCGGGGTGGCCTACGTGTTCGGGATGGTGTTCCCGCTGCTCCTGTTCGCGCTGGCCGCGGCGGGCCGCGGCGAACGGACGGCCCGCGTCCGGCCGCCGCGGAGGCTGCGGGTGGCGGGACGGGAGGTCGCCTGGACCGAGGCCGCGTCGGGTGCGATGTTCGCCCTGATCGGGCTGGTCACCTTCCTGGTGGGCTCGAGCGGACGGGGGAGCGTGACCCCGGAGCTGCTCGCGTCGTGGAACCGGTGGGCCACCGCCCGGTTCGGGGACCTCGCCGTCGTCCTGGGGCGGGCGCCCCTGTGGGCCCAGGCGGCGATGCTCCTGGGGCTCGCCCTAGCGGTGGTGGCGCCGCTGGTCCGCGCCGTCCGCCGCGGTCGTCCCCCGCGCGAGCGGGCGGTCCCGCGGGCCGGGCTCGTGGTCGACCCCGTGTGCGGGATGGCCGTGGATCCGGCCCGGGCCGCGGTCACGTCGGAGTGGGAGGGGGCCCGGGTCCACTTCTGCAGCCCCGCGTGCGCCCGCGCGTTCCGCGAGGACCCCGAGCGGTTCGCGGCCGGCGCGCGGCGCTGACCGCCGCGGCTCGCTCAGACCGTCATGAACGGGACCACGCGCCCGTCCCGGAACGCGACGATCTCGAAGGGCGCGGCCTTCTCCCCGTCCATCCCCGGCGCCCCGGCGGGCATCCCGGGGAGGGCGATCCCGTCGACCGCGGGTCGCTCGGCGAGCAGCCGCTCGATCGCCTCGACCGGGACGTGCCCCTCGATCACGTACCGCCCGACGGTCGCGGTGTGGCAGCTCCAGGCCTCCTCCGGGACCCCGAGGTCGACCTTCACCGCGGTCACGTCGTCGGCGCGGACCTCCCGGACCGCGAACCCGTGCGCGCGGAGGTACGGGATGTACCGGTGGCAGCAGCCGCAACCGGGCGAGGCGTAGACCGTGATCGTGGGGCCGGCGGCGGGGGTGCTCGCCGCCGTCGGGGTGGTGGCGCCGGTACCCGTCGCCGTCGGGGTGACGTCCGGGCGGGCGTCGCAGGCCGCCGCGAGTGCCGCGGCCAGGCCCAGCGCCGCCATCCATCGGATCCGCCGCACCATCCGTCTCCCTCCTCGGCGCGCCATCGCGGGTGACCCTATCCCGGACCCGTCGGGGCTCGCCGGGCCATCCGGCCCCGCCCCGCGGGGACCTCCGCCCGATGGAGGCTGCTGGCGGAGGTCCGATGCTGCCGCCGATGCAGGCCCGTCGGCTGGTCGTCGTCGGCGGGGGCGTCGCCGGGCTCGCGGCGGCCCGCGCCGCGCGGTTGGCGGCCCTCAGGCAGCGGCTCCCGCTCGAGGTCGTTCTGCTCGAGGCCGAGCCCCGGTTGGGGGGGAAGGTCCTGACCCAGGCCGCGGAGGGGGCGGTCCTCGAGTGGGGCCCCGACTCCTTCCTCGCGACGAAGCCGGGCGCCCGGGAGCTCGCCGCGGCGCTCGGCCTCGAGCCGGAGCTCGTGGCGGCCGCCGCCGGCCCTGTGTACCTGTGGCTCGGCGGCCGGCTGCGCCCGCTGCCGCCGGGGCTCGCCATGGGCGTGCCGACGGGCCTGCGTGCCCTGCTCGGGACGGTCCGGCACGGGATCGTCGGCCCGCTCGCCGCGCTCCGGGCCGCCGCCGAGCCCCTGCTCCCGCGGAGCCCGGGCGGGTCGGTGGGGGAGGTCGCGCGCCGGCGCCTGGGCCGCCGGGCGGCCGCGCGGCTCGTGGAGCCGATCGTCTCGGGGATCTTCGGCGCGCCGGCGGACGAGCTCGACCTGGCGGCGTGCCTGCCGCACCTGGCCGAGGCGCGGAGCTGGATCCTCGCGACCGCCGGCCGGCCCCCCGCCTCGGCATCGTTCCTGGCCCCGCGGCGGGGGATGGGCCGGATCGTCGAGCGGTTCCGGGACGAGCTGGCCGGGGAGGATCTCCGTCCCGGCTGCCCGGCCCGGGCCGTGCGCCGGGACGGACGGCGGTTCCGGGTGGAGACGGACGACGGCGAGGAGCGAGCCGACGCCGTCGTGCTCGCCGTCCCCGCGCCGGCGGCGCGGGTCCTCCTCGAGGATGCCGCCCCGGCCGTGGCGGACGCGCTCGCGGGGATCCGCTTCCGGCCCGCGGCCGTGGTCCATCTCCGGTACCGGCCGGAGGCGGTCCGCCGTCCCCTCCCCGGGGCCGGCTTCCTGGCGGTGCCGGAGGAGGGTGGGACGATCGCCGCGGGCACCTGGCTGCCGTGGAAGTGGCCGCACCTCGCCGAGGCGGGGGCCCGGCTCCGGGCGGTCGTCACCGACGGGGAAGCGCTCGCCCTCGCCGACGCCGACCTCCTCGGGCGCGTGGCCGAGGAGGTCGCGAGGGTGCTCGAGGCGTCGGCCGCGCCCGAGGAGGTCCGGCTCCTCCGGTGGGCCGAGGCGACGCCGGTCTACGCCCCCGGCCATGCCGCGCGGGTGGCGGCGGCCCGGGCCGCCCTCCCCGACCGCCTGGCGCTCGCGGGGGCCTCGTACGACGGGCCGGGGGTGCCGGACTGCGTTCGCTCGGGCGAGGCCGCGGCGCGGGTCCTGGTGGCGGCCCTGGCCGAACGGCGCTGACCGGGCCGGCCCGCTGGGTCCCGGCGAACGGGGGACCCGCGGCACCTGTGCGGCGGGCGGGCCCCGCCGTACGGTCGGTCCGGGATGAGCACCGGCGGCGAGGAACCGGTCCGCGTGCTGATCGTCGACGACCATCCGGCCGTGCGCGCGTCGCTCCGCAGCTTCCTCGAGGCATGCGGCGAGATCGTGGTGGCGGAGGCCGGCGACCTCCGCGGGGCGGTGGCCGCCGCGCTGAGGGAGCGGCCCGACGTGGTCCTGATGGACGTGCGACTGCCCGACGGCTCGGGCGTGGAGGCCGCTCGGAGCATCCGCGCCGCGGGCTCCGACGCACGGGTGCTGATGTTGACGGTCCTCGGCGATCAGGAGGCGATGCTCGCCGCGCTCCTGGCGGGCGCCGCGGGCTACATCGTGAAGCAGGTCGCCCCCGCGCACCTGATCCGCTGGATCCGCGCGGCGGCCCGGGGGGAGCGGATGCTCGACACCGGCGCGCTCGCGGAGGTGCTGCCGCGGGGCCGCGGCGCGGGGGCCGGCGCCGATCCCGCTCTCTCCCAGAGGGAGGAACGGGTCCTTCGGCTCCTGGCCGAGGGGAGGACCGATCCCGAGATCGCGGAGGACCTCGGGGTCGAGGCCGACGAGGTCGATCGGCTGGTGCGGGGCTTGTGCTCGAAGCTCGGGGTCGGCGGGAGGCCGCCGCGGTCCGGGGTCCTCAGGGCTCCTCGAGGCCCTCGGTCCCTCGGCGCTTCGGCGTGAGGCGACCGCCCGCCGCCCCCGCCGCGACCGCGAGCGCGAGCGGGAACGCGGCGGCGAGGAGGACGAACCCGACGACGACGGCGTGGGCGGACATCCCGCCACCCGTGGCGAGCCGGACGAGCGCGTATCCGAACAGGAAGAGCGCCCCGGCGAAGGCCACGAGGGCCGG
The DNA here is from genome assembly GCA_035559315.1 of Actinomycetota bacterium. GTDB lineage: Bacteria > Actinomycetota > UBA4738 > UBA4738 > HRBIN12 > DATLZM01. Next base: position 283 of record DATMBJ010000115.1, on the reverse strand, counting down.
GAGGATCGCCAACCCCGCGACCAGGAGCCCCGCCACGGCCGCCGCCGTCCCGCTCCCCTCGCGCATCGGACGCATCCTACCCGGCGTCGGCGGGCGGGAGGGAGCGCGCTCGGTCGCGCCGGTGCGGGGTGGGGGGGCCGGCGCCGGTCGCCCGGTGCGGGACGGGAGGGCGCCCGGTATGGTCGGGCCGATGCGGGCGGAGGCGCGCGGAGACATCGGGGGTGAGCCGGGACGGGCGAGCGGCGGACGGCTGGGGGCCCGGGGCGGGTGGGGGCGCGGCGCG
>DATMBJ010000114.1:0-16971 GCA_035559315.1 Actinomycetota bacterium | reverse complement strand
TCGTTGCGGCGGCGGTCCCCACGAGAGAGCCGTCCTCCTGTAGCGTGCATCCCAGGTCCTCCTTCCGGGTCGGGTGCCCATCGAAGCCCCAACCTCGGGGGAGGACCTCACACGTTCAAGCACCTACGGGGAGTTATTAGGGGGCGTGGACGGTGCGCGCGCTGATCCGGCCCGGCTCGACGGTGAGCGGCGAGGTCCGGGTCCCAGGGGACAAGTCGATCGCGCACCGGTGGGCGATCCTGGCCGCCACGGCCCGCGGGCGGAGCGAGCTGCGAGGCCTGCCAGCGTCGCTCGACGTCTCGGCGACCCTTCGCTGCCTCCGGGCGCTCTTCCCACGATCGTTCCCTCTGGTGGAGGGCGAGGGTTCAGCCTCCACCGCGGCCCTGGAGGGTGACGGTTCCACGTGGAGCGGGCAGCGCGGGCGGATCGATATCCCTCACCTGGTGGTCGAGGGGAAGGGTCGAGCGGGGATCGAGGAGCCTCGGGGTCTCCTGGACTGCGCGAACTCGGGCACCACCATGCGCCTGCTCGCCGGCGTCATCGCGAGCAGGCCGATCCGAGCGGTGATGATCGGCGACGAGAGCCTCTCGCGCAGGCCGATGGAGCGGGTGGCGGAACCGCTGCGGCGGATGGGGGCCCGCGTGACCACCACCGCGGGGCGCCCCCCGCTCGTGGTGGAGGGTGCCCCGCTCCGGGGGATCCGCCACCGCTCGGAGGTACCGAGCGCCCAGGTGAAGGGCTGCCTGTTGCTCGCCGGCCTCGACGCGGAAGGCCGTACGACGGTCGAGGAGCCGGCCCCGACCCGCGACCACACCGAGCGGGCCCTGGCGGCCCTGGGCGCGCCCGTCGAGCTCGCGCCCGGTCGCGTGACGGTCTCCCGGTTCCAGCACGAAGGGTTCACCGCGGCCGTGCCGGGCGACGTGTCCTCGGCGGCGTTCCTGATCGCGGCCGCGGCCCTCTCCCGGAGCGAGCTCCTGGTGCGGGACGTGGGGCTCAACCCCTCCCGCACCCGGTTCCTCGAGGTGCTCCGGCGGATGGGGATCGCGACGGAGACCGCGGTGCGCGGCCTCGAGCTGGGCGAGCCGGTCGGGGACCTCCGGGTCCTCCCGGCCGACCGGGTCGTGGGGACGGAGGTCCCGCCCGACGAGCTGCCGCTCGTGATCGACGAGGTGCCCGTCCTGGCCGCGGTCGCGGCCCACGCGGAGGGGGGATCGAGGTTCCGCGGCGGGGGCGAGCTCCGGGTGAAGGAGAGCGACCGCCTCGAAGGGCTCGCGGAGGGGCTCCGCGGGCTCGGCGCGGACGCCGCGGTCGAGGGCGACGACCTGGTGGTCGCGGGGGGCGGAGCCGTCGGGGGGAGGGCGGATGCCCGGGCCGACCATCGCCTCGCGATGGCCCTCGTCGTCGCCGGGCTCGCGGCGCGCGGGGCGTGCGAGGTCTCGGGGGTCGAGGCGGCCTCGGTCTCCTTCCCCGGCTTCCTCGGGGTCCTCTCGAGCCTCGGGGCCCGGGTGGAGGAGGAGCCGTGATCCGGGGAGGCGGGGGCGGCCGAGGAGCAGCCGCGAGCGGGGAGGGCGCCGGCGGCCGCGGGGGGCGCCGGAGCGGGCCGGTGATCGCGATCGACGGACCCGCGGGGGCCGGGAAGAGCACCCTCGCCCGCCGCCTCGCCTCGGTCCTCCGGCTCCCATACGTCAACACCGGGGCGATGTACCGTGCGCTCGCGCTCGAGGCTTCGCGGCTCGGGATCGACCCGGACGACGGCGCCGCCCTCGCGGAGCTCGCCCGGAGGATGAGGTTCAGCCTGGCTACGGATCGACCCATCCCCGAGCTCGAGGTCGATGGGCGCATCCCGGGTCCCGAGATCGCGCGCCCCGAGGTGGAGCTCATCGTCTCGAAGGTCGCCCGTCACCCTGAGGTTCGCGAGGTGCTCCGGGCCGAACAGCGGCGGCTGGGACGGGATGGAGCGGTGGTCGAGGGGAGGGACATCGGCAGCGTGGTCTTCCCCGACGCTCCGGTGAAGATCTTCCTCGTGGCCGAGCCGGGCGAGCGGGCCGCGAGGAGGATGCGGGAGCGCTCGTCGGACGAGCGACTGGTCCGGGCGCTGCACGAGCGAGACGCCCTCGACGCCCGCGTGAACCCGCTCGTGCCGGCGGCCGATGCCGTGGCGATCGACACCACCGGGCTGGCAGAGGACGAGGTCCTGGCACGGGCCCTCGAGATCGTCCGGGCGCGCCTGGGCGGGAGCGCCCGATGAGCCCCGGTCCGGAGCTTCCCCGGGTCGCCCTCGTCGGGCGGCAGAACGTCGGGAAGTCGACGCTCGCGAACAGGCTGGTGGGGCGGAGGGAGGCCATCGCCCACGAGATCCCCGGCGTGACGCGGGACCGCGTGGAGCACGAGGTTCGGTGGCGCGGCCGACGGCTGCTCCTCGTCGATACCGGAGGGTACGCGGCCTCGGCGCGGGGGCTCGAGGCGCTCGTCGCGGAGCAGGCGGCCCGCGCCTCGGAGCAGGCCGACCTGATCCTCCTGGTCGTCGACGCCCGGGCAGGCATCGTCGAGGACGACGCCGCGCTCGCCCGGAGGCTGCGCCGGGCACGGGTCCCGGTGCTGGTGGTCGCCAACAAGGTCGACACCGAGCGCGAGGAGCCGGACGCGGCCGTCTTCCACGCCCTGGGGCTGGGGGAGCCGATGCCCGTGTCCGCCCTCCACGGACGCCGCATCGGCGAGCTGCTTGATCGCATCGTCGACCTCCTGCCCGAGACGGAACCTTCATCTGAGGTCGAGGGTGAGCCGAGGTTCGCCCTCGTCGGGAGGCCGAACGTCGGGAAGTCCTCGCTCTTCAACCGCCTGGTGGGGGAGGAGCGCTCGGTGGTGTTCGAGGAGGCGGGAACCACGAGGGACGCGGTCGACGCGGTGGTCGGATGGCCCCAGGGACGGGTCCGGTTCGTCGACACCGCCGGGTTCCGCCGCCCCTCCAGGGCACGGGGCCTCGAGTACTACAGCTACGTGCGGACGATCCGAGCGATCGACCGCTCCCACGTGGCGGTCCTGATCCTGGATGCGACCGAGGGCTTCACCGCCGAGGATCGCCGGATCGCCGCACGGGTGATGGACGCCGGGCGCGCCCTGGTGGTGGTGGCCAACAAGTGGGACCTCGTGACGGAGCGGGACGAGCTGTACCGAGCGCTGACCGCCCAGGCGGCGGCCTTCGCCCGGGCCGAGGTCCTGCGGACGTCGGCGCTCCTCGGGACCGGGGTCCACCGCCTCCCCGCCGTGCTCCTCGCGGCCCACGAACGGTGGCGGAGCCGGGCGCCGACGGCGGAGGTGAACCGGGTGCTCGAGCGCGCGCAGGCCGAGCGGCCTGCCCCCGGCGGTGTTCGCTACCTCTACGGCACCCAGGTCGCGGCCGGCCCGCCCCGGTTCGTCCTGTTCGGCGGACCGCCCCCGCCGCCGGCCTACGAGCGGTTCCTGGAGAACCGGCTCCGGGAGGCCTTCGACCTCCGCGGGGTGCCGATCCGGCTCGCGTTCCGTCCAAAGCGGAGGCGGAGGAGCTCCGCGCGTCCCCGGCCCGGGCCCCGCGCCCGCTGAACGTCTCGCGCCAGGCCGGGGTGGGTGCCGGGGCTGCTAGGCTTGGTTCGGCGGGCCGTGGCGCAGCTTGGTTAGCGCGTCGGACTGGGGGTCCGAAGGTCGCCGGTTCGAATCCGGCCGGCCCGACGGGAGCGGCGCGGGTCGCGCGGCAGGGGTCCGCGGGGGTGTTACCGTCCACCCCGTGGGGACCACGAGGGACGCCGCCTCCTCCGCCGTGTTCACCGTCCCGAACGTCCTCTCGCTCGGGCGCATCCTCGCCATCCCGCTCTTCACCTGGCTGATCGTGAACCCGGGGACGGAGGCCATCGGGCTCGTGGCCTTCGGGCTGGTGAGCGCGACGGATTGGGTGGACGGCTGGCTCGCCCGCCGATCGGGGCGGGTGTCCGAGCTCGGCAAGCTCCTCGACCCCACGGCCGACCGGCTCGCCATCGCGGCGGCCCTGGTGGCGCTGGCGGCCAGGGGAGCGTTCCCGGTGTGGGCGGCGGCCGCGATCCTCGCCCGGGACGGCGCGCTCCTCGTGGCGGGGGCGGCGCTGCTCGCCGTTCGGAAGGTCCGGATCGAGGTCCGGACGCTCGGCAAGCTCGCGACGATGGCGCTGATGCTCGGGGTGCCCGCCGTCGCCTGGGCGAACCTCGGCCTTCCGCTCGCCACCGTGGCTCGTTGGTTCGGGTGGGCGGCCTTCTGGCCGGGGATCGTGGCCGCGTACGTGGCCGCCGTCCAGTACGTGGGGGACGCCCGCCGCGCCCTGGCGTCGGCCCGGCGGCGGTGAGGGCCTCCGCCCGACTTGACGGCGGCGACCGGTTCCGCGGACATTGGCCGCGGGCCCGGCCCGTGCCCGGATCACGCGAGGGCCGCCGGCATAGCGGGACGGGGCGCACGCGACCGACACCGCAGGGAGGAACTCGACGAAAGGAGCGAGATGGAGTTCCCCGAGGACCTTCGATACACGAGGGAGCACGAGTGGGCGCGCGACGAGGGCGGCGGGCGCGTCCGGGTCGGGATCACCGACTACGCGCAGGACAAGCTGGGCGACGTCGTGTACGTCGAGCTCCCCGAGCCGGGGGCCGAGGTGCGGGCGATGGAGTCGTTCGGGGAGGTCGAGTCGACGAAATCCGTCTCGGACCTGTTCAGCCCGGTGGATGGCACCGTCGTCGAGCGGAACACCACGCTCGAGGAGCGCCCGGAGCTCGTGAACGAGGACCCCTATGGGGAGGGCTGGATGGTGGTGGTCCAGATCCGCGACCCGTCCCAGCTCGATCGCCTCATGGACGCGGACGCCTACCGGGCCTTCGTGGAGGAGCTCCAGCGGAGCGAGTAGGGGACCCCGGTCCGGCGGCTCGACCCCTCGGGCCGGGGGCGACGGGACGAGCCGGCCCCCGCGGCTCGGGGGCGGTGGGCGGGCTCTGTAGGAGGGGTGGAGGCCACTGCGAGGGCGACCCTGCCCATGGCCGGTACTCAACCTGGAGGCCCCAGGGACCGTCGCATCGTCCCAGGGTTCCGAGCGCGGTTAGGGCTCGACCGCGGATCCCCCCATATCGAGGGTGCGGGGTCGGCGCGAGCGGCGGTTGACCGTGTGTGTCCGCCGCGATAGCCTCGAGTATCCGTGGAGGGTTGAGGGTCCCGCGCAGCCTCCATCCGCGGGTATAGGCTGAACGTCGTCGGAGGAAGACCTTGTTCTGTACGCGGTGTGGACATCCGAACCGCGAGGGGGCGCGGTTCTGCGCGAACTGCGGGGCTCCCCTGGAGGAAGACACCACGGTCACCCTCTCCCCGGTCGAGACCGAAGAGGAAGGTGCCGAGGAGTTCCCGCTCCCGCGCGACGAGCTCCAGCCCGGCCAGGGTCTCCTGCTCGTGAAGCGTGGTCCGAACGCTGGGTCGACCTTCCTCTTGGACAAGGACGTGACGACCGCCGGCCGGAGCCCGGAGAGCGACGTCTTCCTCGACGACATCACGGTGTCCCGGCGGCACGCCGAGTTCGTCCGACGGGAGGATGGGTTCTTCGTCCGGGACCTGGGGAGCCTGAACGGCACGTACGTGAACCGCGAGCGCGTGGAGGAGACCAAGCTGGCCTCGGGGGACGAGGTCCAGCTCGGCAGGTTCAGGCTCGTGTTCTTCGCGGCGGGGGAGTGAAGGAGCGATGGCGACCCGGAACTACCAGTCGATCGGCGAGGTCCTCGTCTCGGTGAAGGCCGAGTTCCCCGACATCACGATCTCCAAGATCAGGTTCCTGGAGTCCGAGGGGTTGATCCATCCGGAGCGCACGCCGTCCGGCTACCGGAAGTTCTACGAGAAGGACGTGGAGCGCCTCAAGGCGATTCTCCGGATGCAGCGCGACGAGTACCTCCCCCTCAAGGTGATCAAGGAACGGCTCGCGAAGATGGACGCGGGGGAGGCCCAGGAGCCCCAGGCGGCCGCGACGGTCCAGGCGGGGCCCGAGGCGGCGGACGAGCTCGCGGAGCCGCCCACGGGCCTGCAGATGTCGCTGGAGGAGATGGCGGCCGCGACCGGCGTCGAGAAGGAACGGATCAAGGAGCTCGAGAGCTTCGGGCTGGTCTGCTCCCACGGTCCGGACGGCGCCCGTTACTACGACGGGGACGACTACGTCGTGCTCTCGGTGGTCCGGGACTTCTTCAAGTACGGGGTGGAACCCCGGCACCTCACGATGTACAAGCACTTCGCGGAGCGCGAGGGCGCGTTCTTCGAGGCCATCGTGATGCCGATGCTCCGCCAGCGGAACCCCGACGCCCGGCGGGCGGCGGCGAACGCCCTGCTCGAGCTGGCGCGCGTGTCGAGGAAACTCAAGCAGGCGCTCCTGCGCGTGAACCTCCGCAAGTACCTCACCACGGGGTAGCCCGGCCGGACGCGTCGCCGCCGGCGGACCCGTCGACCTCGGCCGCGTCGGACGCGCGACCACCGGCGGAGGGGCGGCCCGGGAGGCGCTGGGCCCGGATCGAGGAGCCGGGGACGGGGCGGCATGCCCGCGGTAGCCTTCGAGGCCGTGCGTCGGTCCATCCTCGCCCGCGTCCTCGGGGGGCTGCTGGGGGCCCTCCTGGCGGGCCAGGGGGTGGCGCTGCTCCCGGTGGCCGGTCGGGCCCTCGCCGGGCCCGTGGAGACCCCGCCGCCGACGCCGGTCCCGCCCTTCGGGTCGCCCTCGCCGTTCGTCTCCCGCCTGGCGACGCCCTCCCCCGCGGCCGAGCCACCGGAGATCTCCGCGCCCTCCGCGGTGCTCGCCGACCTCGACACCGGCCAGGTCCTGTTCGAGCAGGGGGGCCGGATCCGCAGGCCCGTCGCGAGCCTGACCAAGATCATGACCGCCCTCCTCGTGCTGGAGCGCGCGCGCCTCGGGGACGAGGTCGTGGTGAGCGAGCTGGCGGCGTCGCCCGACGGGAGCCTGGGCCTGTCGGAGCTCGGGCTCGAGCCGGGCGAACGGATCGCGGTCGGCGACCTGCTCTACGCGCTGCTCCTGCAGTCGGCGAACGACGCGGCCCTGGCCCTCGCCGAGCACGTCTCGGGGAGCGTGGACCGCTTCGTCCGGCTGATGAACCAGCGGGCCCGGCGTCTGGGGATGCGGGCGACCGGGTTCCGCTCCCCGAGCGGCCTCGACGACCGGGGAACCTCCACGGCCCTGGACCTCGTCCGGCTCACGCGGGCGGCCTACCGGGACCCGAGGTTCGCCCGGATCGTCGCCGAGCGGTTCCACGAGATCCCGGCCCCGGGCGGCGGGGTCCGGCGGATCCAGAACCGGAACGTGCTGCTGTGGCTGTACCCGGGCGCCGTCGGGGTCAAGACCGGCTACACGGGGGCCGCGGGCTACTGCGTGGTCGCGGCGGCCGAGCGGGAGGGGCTCCGGCTGGTGGCCGTCGTGCTCGGGGCCTCGACCCCGACCGCGGCCTTCTCCGACGCCGCGGCCCTCCTCGACCACGGGTTCTTCGCCTACGAGCGCCGGGTCCTGGTCCGGGCCGGGGAGCCCTTCGGGTGGGTGGACCTGGTGGGCGGCCGGGTGCCGGTGGCCGCCGGGGCCTCGCTCGAGGCGCTGGTCCCCACCGCCCCGGGGAGCGGTCCGACCGCCTCGGTCCGGATCGACCCGGCCGCGGCGTTCCCGCCGGCCCGCGGGGAGCGGGTCGGGGCCGTCGTGTTCCGCCTGCCCGGGATGACCCTGGGCTCGGTCCCCCTCGTCGTGGCCGACGTCCCGCCCCCCCCGCCGCCCCCGGACGGCTCGTGGTGGGGGAGGGCCCTGGCCGCGGTGGTGGACGGGATCCTGGGGGTGCTGGGGGCGCTCCTGGCCTGAGCGGACGCCGCCCGGGCACGCGGATCCCCGGGGGCGGGCGCGTCCCGCGATCGACCCCGGCCCTCTGCTACGATCGCCTCGCATGTCGGAGGTCGCGCGCGTGCTGTTCGGGCGCGAGGACATCCGCCGGCGGATCGAGGAGCTCGGCCGCACCATCACCGGGGATTACGAGGGGCGCGAGCCCGTCCTGATCTCGGTCCTCAAGGGCGGCACGGTGTTCCTCGCGGACCTCATCCGGGAGATCCCCCTGCCGCTGCGCGTCGACTTCATGTCGATCTCGAGCTACGGGGGGGCGGCGGAGTCCATGGGGCGGGTCCGGATCCTCAAGGACCTCGACGAGGACATCAGCGGCCAGCACGTGATCGTGGTCGAGGACATCGTGGACACCGGCCTCACGCTCTCCTACCTCCTCTCGGTGCTCGAGAGCCGGGGTCCCGCGTCGCTCGAGGTGTGCACGCTCCTCGACCGCTCGGCGCGGCGGATCGCGCCGCTCTCCCTCCGCTACGTGGGGTTCGACTGCCCCGACGTGTTCGTGGTGGGCTACGGCCTCGACGTGGGGGGCCGGTACCGGAACCTCCCCGACATCCTCGCCGTGGAGGACCAGGCGGCCGTGACGGCCGACCCCGCGGCCCTCCTGCCGTTCCTCGACCCCGGCGCGGGCCGCTGAGCCGGCCCCCGGGGCCGGACCGCGGGACCCGGGTTGTCGGAGGGAGGGGCGAGGTCTACATTCCTGGGTGAGCCATGATCGAGATGGACCTCGCCGGCGTTCGGGTGGAGCTCCCGAGCAACCAGCCGATCGTCCTGCTCAAGGAGCGCGGCGGGGACCGGTACCTGCCGATCTGGATCGGGGCGGCGGAGGCCGCCGCCATCGCCCTGGCCCTCCAGGGCGTGGTCACGCCGCGCCCCATGACCCACGACCTCCTCAAGAACATCCTCGAGGAGATGTCGGTGGAGGTGCAGCGGATCGTGATCACGGAGCTCCGGGACGGGACGTACTACGCCGTGATCTCGATGCGCCGGGACGGGGAGTCCTACGAGGTCTCCTCCCGCCCCAGCGACGCGATCGCCCTGGCCGTGCGGATCCACGCCCCGATCTACGCGAACGAGGAGGTCCTCTCGGAGGCCGCGATCCTGATCCCCGACGGGGACGAGCAGGAGGAGGAGGTCGAGCGGTTCCGGGAGTTCCTGGAGAACGTCAGGCCGGAGGACTTCGCCTGACGCTCCGTGCGGCCCGATGTTCCGCCGACCCGGGTGCGGCCGACGCGGAGCCGCGGGCGCCGGCCGAGCGGGCGTCGGTGGGTGCCGGGCACGATGGGGTGATTGACGATCCCCGCCCCCTCACCTAGGCTGCTTACACGTACGTGATCACGGAGCTGTGAGATGCGCCAGGTGGAGCAGGGGTTCCGCGTCCCGGAGGTCTGCCGGATCGTCGGCATCAGCTACCGGCAGCTCGACTACTGGGCCCGGACGGGCCTGGTCCGTCCGTCGATCAGGGACGCCCGGGGGAGCGGGACCCAGCGCCTCTACTCCTTCCAGGACCTCGTGACGCTCCGGATCATCAAGAAGCTGCTGGACACGGGGGTGTCGCTGCAGCGGGTCCGGAAGGCCGTGGAGCAGCTCCGCGACATGGAGCGGCCCGCCCACGGCGTGACCCTCGTGTCGGACGGGCAGCGGATCTACGAGGCGGAATCGCCGGACGTCCTCGTGGATCTCCTGTCCAGGGGGCAGGCGGTGTTCGCCATCGCCGTCGACAAGGTGTGGAGCGATCTCGAGGGAAGCCTGGAGAAGGCGGCCCGGCCCGCCCGCGGGGCCGCGCAGGCCGGAGGGTCGTGAGCGCCGACCCCGCGACCAGCCCGCCGGCCCTCAAGAGCGACACCGTCCGCTTCGCCCACGCCTCCGAGCGCCAGTTCGCCCGGCTGCTCGACTTCTACCAGATCGAGTGGGAGTACGAGCCCAGGTCGTTCGACCTCGAGTGGGATCGGGACGGGAACGTGGTCCAGCGCTTCACCCCCGACTTCTACCTGCCCCAGTACGACCTCTACATCGAGATCACCACGCTCAACCAGAAGCTCGTGACGAAGAAGAACCGGAAGGTCCGGCGGCTCCGCGAGCTGTACCCCGAGGTCCGCTGCAAGATCTTCTATCAGCGGGACTACCTCTCGCTGGTGACGAAGTACGGGCTCGAGCGCGACGAGCCCGACTGAAGCCGCCCGCGCTTCCGAGGCCCGCCGTCCTCCGTCGGCCCGGCGGCCCCCCGGGTCCGGGTAGACTTCCGCCCCGGAACGAGCGGCGGAGGAGGCCATGCGGTTCGCGCCCCACACCGAGGAAGACGTCCGGGCGATGCTGGACGCCCTCGGGCTCGACTCCCTGGACCGGCTCTTCGACCAGATCCCCGCCTCGGTCCGGCTCGACCGCCCCCTGGACCTCCCCGAGGGGCGCTCCGAGATGGAGGTCGTCGAGGACCTCCGGCGGCTCGCGAGCCGGAACCGGAGCGCGGACGACCTGGTGTGCTTCGCCGGCGGGGGGGCCTACGACCACTACGTCCCGGCGGTCGTCTGGGCGCTCGCCGGCCGGTCGGAGTTCGCGACCTCCTACACGCCCTACCAGCCCGAGCTCTCGCAGGGCGTGCTCGGCGTCCTGTTCGAGTACCAGTCGATGATCTGCGAGCTCACCGGGATGGAGGTCTCGAACGCCTCGCTCTACGACGGCGCGACCGCCCTCGCCGAGGCCGTGAACATGGCGCGCTCGGCCACCGGGCGGGACCGGGTGCTGGTCTCGGCGGCGCTCGACCCCCGGTACCTCCAGGCGCTCCGGACCTACGGCCGGGGCGCCGGGTACGAGCCGGAGGTCTTCGAGGCCCCGGGCGGCCGGGGCGGCGCGCCCGAGGTGGGGGAGGACGTGGCGGCCGTGATCGTGCAGCACCCCAACCGGTACGGGATCCTGGAGCCGGCGCGGGACCTGCTCGCCCGGGCCCGGGAGGGCGGGGCGCGCGCCATCCAGGTCTTCGACCCGCTCTCCCTCGGGGTCCTGGCGCCCCCCGGCGAGCTCGGCGCGGACATCTGCGTGGCCGAGGGCCAGGTCCTCGGGAACCACCTGAGCTTCGGGGGGCCCTACCTCGGCGTGATCGCGGCCCGGATGGCCGACGTCCGACGGCTCCCCGGCAGGATCGTGGGGGAGACGGTGGACGCGGATGGCAGGACCGGGTACGTCCTCACCCTCCAGGCCCGCGAGCAGCACATCCGGCGCGAGAAGGCCGTCTCCAACATCTGCACGAACCAGACCCTGCTGGCGATCGCCGCCGCGATCTACCTGGCCTGGCTGGGGCCGGAGGGGCTCCGGGAGCTCGGGCGCCGCTGCGCGGCGAAGGCCCGCTACGCGGCGGAGCGCCTCACCGCCGTCCCCGGGGTCGAGCCGCTGTTCCCGGGGGCGCCGTTCTTCAAGGAGTTCGCGCTCCGGCTGCCGCGGCCCGCCGCGGAGGTCCGCGACGCGCTCGTCGAGCGGGGGTTCCTCGCGGGCGTCCCGCTCGAGGACGCCGACGGCCGCGCCCTCCTCGTGGCGGTGACCGAGCGGCGGACCCGGGCCGAGATCGACGCGTTCGCCGAGGCCCTGGGGGAGGTGCTCCGATGACCGACCGGTCGGCGGGGGAGCGCGGCGCCGGCGCGGGACGGATCGGGCCCCCGGAGCGCGGCGGAGCCCCCGAGCGGATCGGCGCCCCGGTCCGCACCCAGGGGCCGCCGGGTCAGGGCACGATCATGGACCTGTCGCGGCCCGGGCGGCGGGCCTGGAGCCTGCCCGAGCTCGACGTCCCCGAGGCGGAGCTGCCGCCCGACCAGCTCCGCACCGCCCCCCCTGCGTTGCCCGAGGTGGCCGAGCGGGACCTGGTGCGCCACTACACGCGCCTGGCCCAGATGAACTACGGGGTCGACACGGGCTTCTACCCCCTGGGCTCGTGCACGATGAAGTACAACCCGAAGGTCGCCGAGCAGGCCGCTGCGCTCCCCGGGTTCCAGCGGCTCCACCCGCTCCAGCCCGACCGCACCGTCCAGGGCGCCCTCGAGCTCCTGTGGCGCCTGGAGCGGGCCCTGTGCGAGGTGACCGGGATGGCCCGGGCCACGCTCCAGCCGCCCGCCGGGGCGTGTGGGGAGCTCACGGGGCTCCTGCTGATGCGGGCCTACCACACGAAGAACGGGAACCCCAGGCGGAAGGTCGTGATCCCCGACTCCGCCCACGGGACCAACCCCGCGAGCGTCCGCCTCGGGGGCTACGAGGTCGTGAACGTCCCCTCCGACGCGCGGGGCCTGGTGGACGTCTCGGCCCTGGAGAAGCTGGTGGACGAGGACGTGGCGGGCTTCATGGTGACCAACCCCAATACCCTGGGGCTGTTCGAGGAGGAGATCACCGAGATCGCCCGGATCGTCCACGAGGCCGGCGGGCTCGTGTACTACGACGGCGCGAACCTCAACGCGATCATGGGCAAGGTCCGCCCCGGCGACATGGGGTTCGACATCGTCCACATCAACACCCACAAGACGTTCGCCACCCCGCACGGCGGCGGGGGGCCGGGCGCGGGTCCCGTCGGCGTCGTGGACCGGCTCGTGCCGTTCCTCCCGGTGCCCGTCGTCGAGCGCGATGAGGCGACGGGGGAGTACCGGCTGGAGCACGACCGCCCGGACTCGATCGGGCGGGTCCACGGGTTCCACGGCAACTTCGGCGTGCTGGTCCGGGCCTACGCCTACGTGTTCCTCCACGGGCGGGACGGCCTGGAGGCGGTGTCCGAGCGGGCGGTGCTGAACGCGAACTACCTCGCGTCGCTCGTCCGGGACGTGCTCCCCCTCGCCTACCCGGGCCGCCCGATGCACGAGTTCGTGGCCACCGCCCGCCGCCTGCGGGACGAGACGGGGGTCCGGGCGATGGACCTGGCGAAGCGCCTGATCGACCTGGGGTTCCACCCGCCCACGGTCTACTTCCCGCTGGTCGTGGAGGAGGCGCTCATGGTGGAGCCCACCGAGACCGAGACCCGGGAGACCCTGGACGCCTTCGCCGCGGCCCTCCGCCGGGCGGTGGGGGAGGCGAGGACCGAGCCCCAGCTGCTCCACGAGGCACCCGTCACGACGCCCGTCCGCCGGCTCGACGAGGCGCGGGCCGCGCGCCAGCTCAAGCTGCGCTGGTAGGGCCGGCCCGCGTCGGCCCTGCGCCCTACCCCCGATCCGGTAGGGCCGCCTAGTCCCTCCGGGCTACCGGGGGCTCAAGTCCGGCCCCCGATCCGCCGATACCCCGAACGAGGACGGGCCGGGGAGGTCCGTCGGGACGAAGGAGCTGCACGGGTCCCGAGAAAGGCAAACCGCCGGCGACGGCGGGACGCAAAGCTCCGGGCCTCGACCGGGAGGGCGAGGCGGCCGAGCTGCCGAAGGACCAGGCCTTCCGGGGCCGGTCCACGGGGCCAGCGGTCGGGAGGCCAGGCATGGGCACCACGCGAACGAGGAGGGTGGGGGCGGGGGCCCTGCTCGTCGTCCTCCTCGCGGGGCTCCTCCTCGTGGGGACCACCTCCGTCCAGGCCCAGGACAAGGCGACGCGGCGCGAGCAGATGCTCGAGCTGATCAACCGGGCCCGGGCGGCCAGGGACCTGCCGAAGCTCTCGCTCTCGCCCTCGCTTTCGAAGAAGGCCGAGCGGCACAGCGCGGAGATGGCCGCACGGGGCTCGATCTTCCACAGCCAGGACCTGCGGGCGATCCTCGCCCCCTACGACTGGTCGGTGGGCGGGGAGAACGTGGGGGCCGGGTTCTCCGTGGAGGGCCTCCACGACGCTTTCATGGACAGCCCCCCGCACCGGGAGAACGTCCTCCGGGCGTCCTTCCGCCACGTGGGGATCGGGTTCGTGCGGGCCGACGGCGCGCTCTGGGTGACCCTGATCTTCTACGGCTGATCCCCGGCCCGGCGAGCGGGGCCCGGGAGAGGGGTCAGGTCAGCGAGCGGTCCGGGCCTCGTCGGCTCCGTGAGGCGGCGTGCCGGCGTCCGCACGTCTCGTCGAGGCCGCGAGCAGCGCCGAACCCGCGAGGGCCAGGAGCGCCGCGGCCGCGCCCGCGGCGGCCGCCGGGAGCCCGGTGAACGCGAGGCCGCCGCCGGGGGAGGTGCCGCCGGCCCCGCCGGTACTGCCGCCCGAATCCCCGCCGGACCCCGCCGCGGCGCCGCCCGCCACCACCGTCACGGTGGCCACGTCGGTGGCCCGCACCTCCGCGCCCTCCGCCGTCGCGGCCGTGGCGACGGCGACGTTCCGGATCGGGGCGCCGCGGAGGACGATCTGCGCGGCGAAGCGGACGGTCCGACCCGGGCGGAGCTCGTCCACCCCGCCGACGTCCCCCACGGCATCGTCGGTGACCGCGACGTCCACGAGGGGCTCGTCGCCCGTGTTGGTCACCTCGTAGCGGAACGTGATCCGCGTGCCGGGGGTCCCGGAATCGGGGACCGCCCGGACGCGGATCGAGATGCCCGGGTCGGCCAGGGCGGGGAGAGCGGGGAGCGCCGCCCACCAAGCGGCGCCGAGGACGAGGAGGGCCCCCACGGTCCCGAACCTCCGCGCGATCCGTCCCCTCATCGATCCTCCCGCGTGCCCCCGTAGACGACGCGCGCCGCCCGCCGGCGGGCCGCCGCAAGTCTGGTCGCTCCGGGGGCCGGGGGCAAGCACCCCGGGCTCCGAGCGGGCGGCGGCCCGGGCCGGCGATCCGACCCGGGCCGCGCTCTTCCCCTCCCCCCGGATCAGGCCTCGGGCTCGCCCAGGCTCCTCCAGCTGAGCCACAGGAGGCCGCTCCCGGCCAGCAGCAGGGCGAGGGCCAGGAGCCCCCAACGGGTCACCTCGGCGCCCGTGAACGCCACGCCGCCCGGCGGAGTGGTGGTTTCCGCCGGCGGGGTCACGGTCTCGCCCAGGACGGCCTGGACCCGCACGGTGGAGTCGTCCTGGTCCGATGCCGCGTTGCTCTCGTTCCCCTGCTGGCCGACGGTGACCGCTGCCGTGTCGACGATGGACCCGGGGGCGTCCCCCGTGACCGGGGCGTAGTCCTCGATCGTGAACGTGCAGGTGACCGACTGCCCCGGGCTCAGCACGGTGCCGACCAGGTTGCCCTCATCGCAGGAAACCGGGAAGGGCACCTGGCCCGGCCACTGGTCCGTGAGGGACTGGATGACCACGTTCACGGAGCTCGTGTTGGTGATCGTCACCCGGAACGTCACGTCCTGACCCTGCTGGTTCGCGGTCTCGTCGTCGGTGAACCTGCCGTCCTGGTCCGCGTCGTTCACCTTCACGAGGTCCACCGAGATCGCCGGCGGCTGAGGTGAAGGTGTCGGGGACGGCGATGGGGACGGCGGGGGCGGGGTGGTCGCCTTCACGTTGGTGAACGTGCAGGTGACGTGGTCGCCCGTGGCGAGCTCGATCGTGGCCTCGCTCCCCGAGGTCCCCCACGTGGAGCCGCCCTCGCCCTGGACGGTGCAGCTCGCCCCGCTGAAGCTCCACCCGGACACCGCACCCTCGCTCACCGAGTAGGAGCCGGGCTGGAGGTTGGAGAAGGTCCGCGAGTTCGGGAGGGTGGGGTCCGCGTCGTCGTCGAGCGTGAAGGGGCCGAGGTCACCGCTGAACCCGAAGTCCTGGGGGTCGTCGGGGACGGCGTTCTTCACGATTGTGATCTGCCCGGGCGCCGGGGGCGGGACCTCCCGGTTGAAGAACGTGCAGCGGACGCTCCCGCCCTCGGCGAGGTCGATCGAGACGGTGCCGTTCTCGACGTCGATGGTCCAGTCGCTCTGGTCGCCCTCGCCGCCGGTGCAGGTGATGCGGTCCAGCTCCCAGCCCTCGGGGACGGACTCCGTCACGGAGTAGGTGCCGGTCCGGAGATCGAACGTCTGGCTCTCGCCATCAGCGAGCCTGAAGTCTTCGAGATCGCCGGAGAAGTCGAACTCCTGGTCCGCCCCGTCCGGGTCGGTCTGCTTCACGATTGTGATCTGCCCGGGGGGCGGGGGTTGTTCCCCGACGGTGAAGCAGAGCTTGTTGCTCTTCTGCGTGTCCACGTTGTCCCCCGCGGGATCGCCGGACAGCCGGGCCCGGTCACACAGCACGTCGCCGGGCTCTAGATCGGAGGGAACCGTGATCGTGTGGGTGAACGAGCCGTCGTTGACCGTTGGCTTCTCCTCCACGTTCAGCGACGAGAGGCTCTGCCCGTTCAGCTGGAAGCAGTCCGCGACGCGATCGAGCAGATTGCTGGCCCAATCTGCTGGGTTCCAGGTAATCGAGAACGTGATCACATCACCCGGAAGGATTGCGTCGCCGCTCTGCAAGGGCTCCCCGCTGCGGCTGGCGGTCTTCGTAAGGCTGCCCGGCGGATTCCCCCTGAACGCTCCTTGGCACGCGTTATCGGAAGGGGGGTCCGCGACCGCGAGCTGTGTCTGGAAGGCGAGCAGTCCGAGGATAACCAAGAAGGCGGTGCGCCGGGCCGACCAGCGGCGCCGGTTGGGGGATCCGAGCGGCCTCCGGGTCCTACGAGGGTCCATCGTTCATGCCTCCTGCGGGCGGCCAACGCCCGCTCCGACGTCCGGGGGATAGATATGGTCCTCCGGGGGTAGCGTACGGACGATGCGCCGCCCGAGCATCGGGCGATGGCCTAGTCCTCGCGTCTCCCCGGCTTAGGCCGTTCGACGTAGGCGGGAGCCTAGGCGCGGATCGCGTGCGCCCGCAAGCGGGTGGGTCGGAAGTCCTGGGGAAGGGGAGGGGAACGAGAGGTGAACGGGAGGTCTTGCCCGCGCCGTGGACTTTCCATAACCACCGTTATGGGCGGAACCTGGCGCAGCTCCTGCGCGGGTAGGCCCCGTGAACGCCCCTAGCGCACCGCCTTCTTCACGAGCGCGGCGATCGTGGCCTCCTCGACGGGTGTGAGCTCCTTGAGGGCGAAGGAGGTCGGCCACATGTTGCCGTCGTCGAGGTGCGCGGCGGTGTCGAAGCCGAAGGTCGCGTACCGCTCGCCGAACTTGGAGGCGGGCTTGAAGAAGCAGACCACCTTGCCCTCCCGGTTGGCGTACGCGGGCATCCCGTACCAGGTCCGGGGCGAGAGGTCGGGCGCGGCGGC
>DATMBJ010000113.1:0-2317 GCA_035559315.1 Actinomycetota bacterium | reverse complement strand
AGCAGCTGCACGAGCGGAGAGCCGTCCACCTCGTCGACCTCCGCCGAGATCCGCGCGCGGCAGGACCCCTCGGCGTTCCGGATGAGCGCCTTCAGCGCCCGATGGAGGCCGCCCGGACCCAGGGAGGAGTCGCGGAGGTCTCGGACCACGCGGCGTAGGGCGTCTTGCGCAACCTGGGTCGCCTCCAGCAGCTCGGGCAGATCGTCCTCGAGGTCCAGCAGACGTCCCGAGGAGAGATCCCGTCGCAGGACCTCCCCCATCAGATGGACCTTGTACAGGGGCTGAAGCACCTCGTCGTGGAGCGCTCCGGCGATGCAGAGCCGCTCGTCCCGCCGTTCCTCGGCGATCCGGCCGCTGACGTCCACCAGCGCCCGATTCATCGTCTCGATCGCGCGCGAGGCCTCTCGAAGCTTCTGGCCCCGGAGGAACAGCTGGTGCGCCAGGAGCAGCGGCGCTACCCCAGCGACCAGCCCCCACGACCCGGCGAACTCGTAGAGCGGGACCAGCACCAGGGCTATCGAGCCCAAGCACAGGTAGGTCAGGGCCTCGGCGGGCGGGCTGCCCAGCAGTCTGCCGACGATCGTACGCCAGGAAAGGCGGGTGATTAGTCGAGAGCCGACGACGACCAGGGAGACGTTCACCAGGAAGTCCGCGAGCAACGCGAGCGTGAAGGCGAGCGCAGCGCCGGGCAGGGCGTACGGCGACCCGGCGATCGCGTGATACACGCTCGCCGCGACCAGCACGCTCACCGCCACCTGGCATCGGTTGAAGATCGCCCGGGCGAGGCCGACCTCCCGGCGAAGCTCCCGTTCGCTGATCGACCCCACCAGCGCCAGGAGCCCCGCGACGGGCCCGCCGAGGACGATCCCCGCCGCCAGGAGGACCGGGAGCGACATGTCCATCGAGACCGTGCCCCACACGCGAACCGACAGCAGGCTCGTCGCGACCACCATGGGGAGCCAGGGGGCCGCCGTCGCGAGTCGCTCGTCTCCGGGCACGAGCGACGCGATCCCGATCAGCGTCGGAACGGACACGGCCCACTCGAAGAGGCGAACGCGGGCGTCGTCTCCGAAGGGCGGCCTCGAGCCGCGGGGAAGCCTGCCGGTCGATGAGGTGGCGGAGGCTGCCACGGCCACGTCTCTTGCCGCGAGTGCGACGAATCTAACCGTGGCCGGTCGGCCGAGGTCAAGATGAAGATGCACTCCGCCACCCGGGCGATGAGGATCATCGGGCGAGGAAGCCAGATCCCGTCCCCCGTCCGGCTCTCCCGAACCCCGCCGGGGGACCGTTTAGGCGCCCTTAAGCGGTCGGAAAGCTCCCCCGTCCAGCCTTCCCCGTACCGGGGGAAAGGAGGAGGTCATGCGGCACCTCAAGCGGCTCGCCATCGCGCTGGGCTCGCTGGCTGCGCTCGTGCTCGCCGGCGGGGCCCACTGGAAGGCCGGCTAGAGCTCGGAGGGCAGACAGGGAGAACTCCGGAGTCCTCGAGATCACCGAGCTGGTGCGCCGCGCCAGCTCGGTGGAGCAAGTGAACACAGCCCTGCCCGGGTCTCTCGGACCGGGCAGGGCTGTGTCGTGTCCGGCCGGAACTCGTTCCGCGTCCTGTTCCAACGGCCCGGTAGTTGCGCTCCGGTAGGCTTCCGCCGACCATCGTCCGGGGGAAGCCTTGGCCGAGCGCCTGGACATCCGGATCCTCGGCCCGCTCGCCGTCGCGCGAGGCGGGTCCGACCTGCCCGTCGGGGGCCGGAAGCAGCGCGCGGTCCTCGCGATCCTCCTGCTCCGGGAGGGCGAGGTCGTCCCGACCGACCTCCTGATCGAGATGCTCTGGGGGGACTCCCCTCCCCCCACCGCCCGCACCACCATCCAGGTCTACGTCTCGAAGCTCCGGAAGCTCCTGTCCGACGCCTCGGGCCTCCGGATCGAGACCCGAGGGTCCGGCTACCTGGCGGAGGTCGACCCGGAGTGCTTCGACCTGCGGCGGTTCGAACGCCTGGTCGAGGCCGGGAAGGAGGCGCTGGGGGCCGGCGACCCGGCCAGGGCCCGCGACCTCCTCGCCGAGGCCCTGGAGCTCTGGAGGGGTGCGCCGCTCGAGGACGTCGACCTCCCCGCGGGGTTCGCGGCGGAGCTCACCCGGCTCGAGGAAGAGCGCCGCTCCGCCCTCGAGGCCCGGCTCGAGGCCGACCTGGCCCTGGGCCGCCACGCCGAGGTCGTCCCGGAGGTCGAGCGCCTCCTCGCCGAGGCCCCCCTCGACGAGCGGCTCCACGGGATCGCCATGCTCGCCCTGTACCGCGCCGGGCGGCAGGCGGACGCCCTCGAGGTC
>DATMBJ010000112.1:0-6804 GCA_035559315.1 Actinomycetota bacterium | reverse complement strand
CCGGAGGGTCGAGGTGCGCGGGACGCTCCGCTCGGATCCGCGCCGGACTCGCTCGGGGTGGTCGGTGGAGGTCCGGGCGGCCACGGTGACCTGGCCGGGCGGGCGGCTCGAGCCCGGCGGCCGGCTGTACGCGCTCGGCCGGGGGGCGCCCCCGCGGGCCCTCCGGGGGGACCTGGTGCGGCTGGAGGGGATCCTCGAGGTCCCCGAGGACCCGGGCTTCCGCACCTGGCTCCGCCGGCGGGCGCTCGCCGCCGTCCTCCGGGCCTCCGCCGTCGAGCGGGTGGGCCCGGCGCCGGGGCTCGTCCCCCGGTGGGCCCAGGAGGTCCGGGCCCTCGTGGGCGCCCGGGTCCGCGCGCTCCTCCCGCCGCGGGAGGCGGGCCTGGTGCTCGGGCTCGCGCTCGGGGACGAGCGCTGGCTGGATCCGGGGGTCGAGGAGGACTTCCGGGCGAGCGGCCTGTCCCACCTCCTGGTGGTCTCGGGCGGGAACGTGGCGATGGTGCTCGCGCCGGTCCTGGCCGCCGGGGTGGCCCTCGGGCTCCGCGGATGGTGGCGGGCGGGCCTGGGCCTGGCGGCCGTGGGCTTCTTCGCCCTGGTCACGGGGGGAGAGCCCTCCGTGCTCCGGGCCGGCGTCATGGCGGCCCTGGCGCTCGCGGGCTCGGCGCTCGGCCGCCCCGGGAGCACGGGGGCGGGGCTCGGGGCCGCGGCGCTCGTCCTCCTGTTGCTCGATCCGTCGCTGGCCTGGTCGGTCGGGTTCCAGCTCTCGGCGGCCGCCACCGCCGGCATCGCGGCCCTCGCCGGGCCGCTCGCCTCCCGCCTGCGGTCCCTCCCCCGCCCGGTGGCCGTCGCCGCCTCGGCGACGATCGCGGCGCAGGCCGGGGTCGCCCCGCTGCTCCTGTTCCACGTCCACGAGCTCCCGCTCTCCGCGCTCCCCGCGAACGTCCTCGCGTTCCCGGCGGTCGCGCCGGCGCTGCTCCTCGGGCTCGCGGCGGCGGGGCTGGGGGCGGTCTGGGAGCCCCTGGGGCGGCTCGCGGCCCTCCTCGCGCTGGTCCCGCTGCGCTACCTCGAGGCCGTGGCGGCCCGGGCGGCGACCTCCCCGCTGCCCTGGATCACGGGGGGCGGGGCGGCCACCCTCGTGCTCGGCGGCCTGGCCGTGGCGGGAGCGGCCTGGTGGGTGCGTTCCCGCCGCCTGCCGCGGCCGGCGGCGGTCCTCGCCTGTGCGCTGCTCCCGCTCCTCGCCTGGAGCCGGGCCGTGGGCGCGGGTCCGCCTGCCGGGCTCACCGTGCGGTTCCTCGACGTCGGGCAGGGGGACGCCGCCCTGGTCCGCTCCCCGGGCGGCGCGACGGTCCTCGTCGACGGGGGGCCGGATCCGCGGGCGGTCGCCACCGAGCTGGCCTCGCTCGGGGTCCGCCGGCTCGACGCGGTCGTGGCCACCCACCCCCACGCCGACCACCTGGAGGGGCTCCCTGCGGTGCTGGCCCGCTTCCCGGTGGGGCTCGTGCTCGAGCCGGGCTGTCCGGCCGACGCCCCCTCCTACGAGGCGTTCCTGGACGCGATCGCCAGGGCCGGGGTGCCGGTCCTCCACCCGCGGGCCGGCGATCGGATCTCCGTGGGCGACCTGGTGCTCGACGTGCTCTCGCCCCCCGCCTGTTTCCAGGGGACCGAGTCCGACCCCAACAACGATTCGCTCGTGATCCGGCTCGCGCGCGGCGGCGACGTCGTCCTGTTCGCGGGGGACGCCGAGGAGCCGGCCCAGGAGCTGCTCCTCGGCTTCGGTCCCGCGCTCCGGGCCGACGTGCTGAAGGTGCCGCACCACGGCGGGGACACCTCGCTCGACGCCTTCCTCGCCGCGGTCGCGCCCGAGGTGGCGGTGGTGAGCGTGGGCGAGGACAACCCGTACGGCCACCCCGCCCCGGAGGTGATCGCCGCCCTGCGGGCCGCCGGCGCCCGGGTCTGGCGGACCGACCTCGCCGGCGACGTGGTGGTCGGGTTCTCGGACGGGGGTCGCCTGCTAGCATCCGGCGCGACGACGTGATCCCCCGCGAACCGTGACGCGCCCGAGACGCCCGCCCCCCGTCCTGCTGCTGTGGGGCGAGGACCCCTTCCTCCTCCGCGAGGCGGCGCTGGAGGCGCTGGGAGGGGTCCGCCCCCGCGAGGTCGAGGGGGCCGCGTGGGCCGGAGGGGAACTCGCCGACCTCGCCACCCCGTCGCTCTTCGGCGAAGCCCGCGCCCTCCTCGTGACCGACGCCCGGGCCCTCCCCGAGGCCGCGCACCGGGAGCTCGCGGCCTACCTCGCGGCGCCCCCGCCCGACGCGTGGCTGGTCCTGTGCGCCCCGGTCCCCGAGCGCGGCAGGCCGCCGGCGGCCCTGGTCCGCCTGGTCCAGGGGGTCGGGGAGGTCCGGGAGGTGCGGGTCGCGAGGAAGGACCTGGCGGGCTGGGTCCTGGCCCGAGCCCGCGAGGGCGGGGTGCAGCTCGCCCCGGAGGCCGCCCAGGCCCTGGTCGAGACGGTGGGCGAGGACCCCGGCGCGCTCGACCAGGCCGTCCGCCAGCTCGGGGCGGCCTTCCCCGGCGAGCGGGTGGGCAGGGACCTGGTCCTCCGCCAGTTCCGGGGGCTCGGCGAGCAGCACGTCTGGGACCTGTGCGACCGGGCGTTCGGGAAGGACCTGCCGGGGGCGATCCGCGCGCTCCGCTCGCTCCTCGAGGCCCGCGGCGACCCCCTCCTGATCCTCGGGGGGGTGGCCGCCCGCCTCCGCGACCTGCTCCGGGTGCGGGCCCTGCCCGAGCGGATGCCGCCCGCCGAGCTGGCGCGCGCCGCGGGCCTGCGGTTCGAGTGGCAGGCCCGGCGGCTGCGCGACCAGGCCCGGCGCTTCCGGGAGGAGGAGCTCGCGGCGCTCCACGGGGAGGTCGTCGCGGCCGACCGGGCGCTCAAGTCCGGGGCGCCCGAGGACGTCGTGCTGGCGGCGCTGGTGGCGGCGATCGCCGGCCGGGGCTGAGGGTCGGGAGACCTTGGGTCCGGGGCTCGGGGAAGGCGGGCCGGGTCAGGAGGCCTGGGCTTCGGCCGGCGGCCTGGCGGCCTTGGCTTCGGCCGGCGGCCTGGCGGCCTTGGCCAGGGCGCGGGCCAGGCGGGACTTGCGGCGGGCCGCCGTCCGCTTGTGGATCACGCCCTTCGCCGCGGCCTCGTCGAGCTTCCAGGCCGCCACCCGGTAGGCCTCGGCGGCCCGCTCGAGGTCGCCCTCGGCCACGGCGGCCCGGACCTTCTTCGCGAAGGTCTTGAGCGCGGTCCGGACCGACCGGTTCCGGAGCCTGCGGCGCTCGTTCTGGCGGTTCCGCTTGATCTGCGACCGGATGTTCGCCACGGCGTCCGAGTGTACCAGCGGGGCCCGACCGCCCGGCCGCGTCCCGTACGATGGCCGGACGTGACCGAGACCTCCCGGATCCGGAACTTCTGTATCGTGGCCCACATCGACCACGGGAAGTCCACCCTGGCCGACCGGCTCCTCGAGCTCACCCACACGGTCTCCGAGCGCGAGATGCGGGAGCAGTTCCTGGACCGGATGGACCTGGAGCGGGAGCGGGGGATCACGATCAAGGCCCAGGCGGTCCGCCTCGCCTACGAGCGGGACGGGGCCCCCTACGTGCTGAACCTGATCGACACCCCCGGGCACGTGGACTTCACCTACGAGGTCTCCCGGTCGCTCGCGGCCTGCGAGGGCGCGGTGCTCCTGGTGGACGCGGCGCAGGGGATAGAGGCCCAAACCCTCGCCAACTTCCACCTGGCGCGCGACGCCGGGCTCGTGGTCGTGCCGGCGGTGAACAAGATCGACCTCCCGGCCGCCGCCCCCGACCGTGTCGCGCGGGAGCTCGCCGAGCTCGTGGGCTGCGCCGAGGAGGAGGTGCTCCGGGTGTCGGCAAAGACGGGGGCCGGGGTCCCTGCGCTGGTCGAGGCCGTGATCGACCGGGTCCCCCCGCCCTCCGGCCGGCGGGAGGAGCCCCTCCGGGCGCTGATCTTCGACTCCGCCTACGACCCCTACCGGGGGGTCGTCGCCTACGTGCGCGTGGTCGACGGGGTGCTCCGCTCCCGCTCGAGGATCCGGTTCATGGCCGTGGGCCTCGAGGTCGAGTGCGAGGAGGCGGGGGTGATGGCCCCCGACCCCGTCCCGGTGCCGGAGCTCGGGCCCGGCGAGGTCGGCTACCTGGTCACCGGGGTTCGGGACGTCCGCCAGGCCAAGGTCGGCGACACCATCACCGGGGCGGGGAAGGCGGCGGCGCGTGAGCCCCTCCCCGGCTACCGGGAGCCGAAGCCGATGGTCTGGAGCGGCCTCTACCCGGCCGAGGGCGGGGACTACCCCGCGCTCCGCGACGCCCTCGAGAAGCTCCGGCTGAACGACGCGGCGCTCGTGTTCGAGCCGGAGACCTCGAAGGCCCTGGGGTTCGGGTTCCGGTGCGGGTTCCTCGGTCTCCTCCACATGGACATCGTGAAGGAGCGCCTGGAGCGGGAGTTCGGCCTGGAGCTGATCGCCACGGCGCCGAACGTGGAGTTCCACGTGGTCCGCGGCGACCGGGTGACCGTGGTGCACAACCCGAGCGAGATGCCGCCCCCCGGGACCTACGACCGGGTGGAGGAGCCGGTGGTGCTCGCCACCATCATCACCCCCAAGGAGCACCTCGGGCCGGTGATGGACCTCTGCCGCTCGCGGCGGGGGGAGCTCATGGACATGCGCTACCTCTCGCCCGAGCGGGTGGAGCTCCACTACCTCCTCCCGCTCGCCGAGATCATCTTCGACTTCTTCGACCAGCTGAAGTCCCGGACCCGGGGCTACGCCTCCCTCGACTACGAGCACTGGGGCTACGAGCCCGCCGACCTGGTCCGGGTCGACGTGCTGCTCCACGGCGAGCCGGTGGACGCGTTCTCCGCGGTCGTGCACCGGGAGAAGGCCTACCCCTACGCCCGGCGGATGGTGGAACGGCTCAAGGAGCTGATCCCCCGGCAGCTCTTCGACGTCGCGATCCAGGCGGCGATCGGCTCGCGGGTGATCGCCCGGGAGACCGTGAAGGCGAAGCGGAAGGACGTCCTCGCGAAGTGCTACGGCGGGGACGTGACGCGGAAGCGGAAGCTCCTCGAGCGGCAGAAGGCCGGGAAGGCCCGGCTCCGGCGGGTGGGGAAGGTGGACGTGCCGCAGGAGGCGTTCATCGCCGCGCTCCGGGTGGACCAGCGGACGGAGGCGAGGTGAGGGGAGGCGTGGGCCGAGGCGACGGGCGTCCGCCGGCCGGGCTCTACGTCCACGTGCCGTTCTGCCTCACCCGCTGCGGGTACTGCGACTTCAACGCCTACGCGGGGCTCGGGCACCTCGCGGGGCGGTACGCCGCGGCGCTCCGCCGGGAGGCGGACCTGGCGGCGTCAGCCTGGGAGGGGGAGCGGTTCGTCTCGGTCTTCGTGGGCGGAGGGACCCCCACCACGCTGGAGCCGGGCGCCCTCCTCGGCGTGCTGGCGCACCTCCGGGCGCGGTTCGACGTCGCCGGGGGAGCCGAGGTCACGGTGGAGGCGAACCCGGACACGGTCGACGTCCGCTCCCTCGCCCGGCTCCGGGCGGGCGGCGTGACCCGGCTCTCGCTGGGCGCCCAGTCGTTCGACCCCGCCGTCCTCGCGGCCCTGGAGCGGGTCCACGGGCCCGCGAGCGTCCGGCGGGCCTTCGCCGCCGCCCGGGAGGCGGGGTTCGGGAACGTGAACCTGGACCTGATCTACGGGGCCCACGGGGAGACCCTCGGCTCGTGGCGGCGGACCCTGGAGGAGGCGATCGCCCTCGGCCCCGAGCACGTCTCGGCCTACGCGCTCACCGTGGAGCCCGCCACGCCGCTCGGGCGGAAGGTGGCCGCCGGGCTCGTCCCGCCCCCCGACCCCGACCTCCAGGCCGAGATGTTCGAGCTGGCCTGCGAGCTGCTCCGCGACGCCGGCTACCGCCACTACGAGGTGTCGAACTGGGCCCGGCCGGGGTTCGAGTGCCTCCACAACCTGGGGTACTGGGAGCGGCGGCCCTACCTCGGCCTGGGGGCGGGCGCGCACTCGGCGCGGGGGGACCGTCGGTGGTGGAACCTCCGCCCGCCCCTCGCGTACCTCGAGGCGGTGGAGGCCGGCCGGCTCCCGGTGGGCGGGGAGGAGCGGCTCGGCCCCGAGGAGCTCCGGCTGGAGGAGGTGCTCCTGCGGCTCCGGACGTTCCGGGGCCTGCCGATCTCGCGGGTCCGCGCCGATGCGGCGGCGGAGCTCCTCGAGCGGGGGCTCCTGGCCCGCGCCGACGGCCGCGTGGTCGCGACCGAGCGGGGGATGCTCCTGCTGAACGAGCTCGTCCTGGCGCTCACCGGCTGAGTCGCCCCCCGGCGGGGGGTTCAGCCCACCCCTTGGAAGTCGACGCCGCAGGCGCGTCCCTGCGAGCCGAACGGGAAGGGCAAGGGGTCGCCGACCGTCTGCGTCGAGTCCGACGCCTCGAGCACCCTGGCCGTGCCGTCCGGTTCCAGCCCGAGCCGCGCGACGTGGACCTCCACCGTGTCGGAGCCGGGGCCCTCGACCGGATGGTCGGACCACGCCACCACCAGGACGGGATCCGCCGGGTAGCCCTCGCAGGCCACCGCCCCCTGGAACCCCTCGTCGCCGCCGGTCCAGATCGAGAGCGGCTCGCCGGGCGCCAGGCCCGCGGGGCGGTGACCGGGCGGGGCGACGGTGACGGGTGCGAGTTCGGGGCCCGGCCGGACCGAGAACAGCAGGAACTGCGGCGTGCTTGCCGCCTGCGCCAGGACCACGAGCTCCTCGTCGCC
>DATMBJ010000111.1:0-1012 GCA_035559315.1 Actinomycetota bacterium | reverse complement strand
GCTCGCGGGGCGGACCTTCGTCGTGGGGTGCGACCTCCGGTTCGAAGCCCGCCTGCCCGAGCGCGGCGGCGTGCCGGTCCGGCCGCTCGTCCCCCGCCTGTCGTTCGTCCGGCGCAAGGACGTCTGGGGCCAGTACTTCCGCTCCGGCCTCGTCGAAGTGCCGGCCTCGGACTTCGAGGTCCTCGTCGAGGCGGTCCGCGCCGCGGCGCCCTGACGCTTCCCTGGCGAACCTCTACGCGACGCCCTCCGCGATCCCGAGGACGGTCCGGGGTCCCGGGAGCCTACCCTCGTTCGGCGGGCCCGGGGTCGTCGGCGAGGGGCCACCCGCAGCCCATGCAGACCACCTCGTCCGGATCGTTCTCGTACCCGCAGTTCGGGCACCTCACCGACCGCTCCATGGGACGTTGCCACCTCCGGCGCCCGCCGATCGCGCCCCCTCACTCTACCGGTTCGTGCGGCGCCGCCCCGAGCGCGGCGGCGCGCCGTTCCGCCCCCCTCGTCCCGTCCGGCGGACGGAGGTCCGGGGTCGGTGCTCCCGCCCACGGGGTTGCCTTCCGAACCAACGGCGGGCACACTGGCGACGGCACGGACGGAGGGGGAGCTGCATGCGCGCCTGGCTGTACCAGATGTCGGCCTCGGAGTGGCCACCCGAGCGCTACCGTGAGGAGGTGTGGGAGGGCCAGCCCACGAGGTGGCCGGCGGGGCGGATTGCCGGGGACGACGACCCCGCCGAGGGGGACATGTTCTTCGCGTGGTACGCGAAGACCCGCTGCGACGATCCCGGCCTCTACGGGTGGGGCGTCGTCGTGCGGGGCATGAACGAGTTCGGCGAGCTGCACTGGATGCCGGTGTTCCCGAGCGACTACCTCAAGATGCATCCGCTCTTCGACGAGGAGCTGGACAGCCTCGTCGCCGGCATCCGCGGGCCCGTCGCCCAGGGCACCATGTGGGCGATCCCCACGCCCCAGGTCCGCGAGCTCCGTGCCCGGGTCCGGGGACACGTCTGAGGTCG
>DATMBJ010000110.1:0-5429 GCA_035559315.1 Actinomycetota bacterium | reverse complement strand
CGGCGACTCCCTCGTCTTCCTGTACCGGTGCACCGGGGAGGGTCCATGGGCCTGACCGCCCTTTGTCCGGGGACGTTCGACCCCGTGACCAACGGCCATCTCGACATCATCGAGCGGGCGAGCCGCCGGTTCGACCGCGTGCTGGTGGCCGTCCTCCGGAACCCGGCCAAGGACCCGCTGTTCCCGGTGGAGGAGCGGGTGGCCATGCTCAAGGAGGTCTGCGCCGACCTGGCCAACGTCGAGGTGGACGCGTTCAGCGGGCTCCTGGTGGACTACGCGCGCCGGCGGGGGGCGGGGATCATCGTGAAGGGGCTCCGGGCCGTCTCCGACTACGAGTACGAGATCCAGATGGCGCAGATGAACCACCGGATCTCCGGCGGGGAGGTGGAGACCGTGTTCATGACCACGAACCCCCAGTGGTCGTTCATCTCCTCCTCCCTGGTGAAGGAGGTCGCGCGGTTCGGCGGGTCGGTCGAGGGCCTCGTGCCCCCGGTCGTCGCCGAGCGCCTGGCCGAGCGCCTGGCCCGGGAGGCCTGATGGACCTGGCGGGTCGGATCCAGCAGCTCGAGGACCTGGTGCGCGAGGCGAAGTCGATGCCGCTCTCCTCCTCCGCCCTCGTGAACCGGGAGGAGGTCCTCCAGCTCCTCGAGGAGATGCGGACGGCGGTCCCCGAGGAGATCAAGCAGGCCCGGTGGGTGGTCCGGGACCGGGAGGAGCTCCTGGCCAAGGCCCGGGCCGAGGCCGACCAGATCGTGGCCCGGGCCCGGGAGCAGCAGCTCCAGATGGCCTCGCGGGAGGCGGTGGTCCAGCGGGCCAAGGAGGAGGCCGAGCGGATCCTGGCCGAGGCCGAGGAGCGCGCCCGGCGCATGCGGCTCGAGGCCGAGGACTACGTCGACGCCAAGCTCGCCCAGTTCGAGATCGCCCTCCAGCAGGTGCAGGAGCAGCTCGGGGAGACCACGAGGGCGCTCCTGCGCACGCTGGAACGGGTCGAGGTGGGCCGGCAGCGGCTCCGGGGGGCCACGCCCGCCGAGGACCTCGCCCGGGAGGAGCCCGGCCCGGCCGAGGAGGGGGCGTAGGTGCTCGCGCTCGACGTCCGCGACCTGCTCGCCCGGCCCGGCTCGGCCCGCCGGGTCCATCTGGACGAGGCCCTGGAGGGGCTCCGCACCGAGCTCGCCGACGTGCCCGCCGACCGCCCGGTCCGGATCGACCTGCGGCTCGAGAGCGTGGTCGAGGGGATCTGGGCGACCGGCGAGCTGGCCGGCGAGATGCACCTGCGCTGCGCCCGGTGCCTCACCGAGTTCGACCGTGGCTTCGAGGAGCCGGTCCAGGCCCTGTTCACGCGCCGGCCCGACCCCGACGCCGAGGAGTACGAGCTCTCGGAGGAGGGCGAGATCGACGTCGAGCCCCTGGTCCGGGACGTGGTCGTGCTGTCGATGCCGTTCGCGCCGCTCTGCCGGCCCGACTGCCTCGGGCTCTGCGAGCGGTGCGGCGGCGATCGGAACCTCGGCCAGTGCAGCTGTCCGCCCGAGACCCCGGACCCGCGGTGGGCGGGGCTCGAGCGCCTGTTCCGGGACCGAACGAGCTGAAAGGACGCGTCGATGGCCGTACCGAAGAGGAAGAAGAGCCGCGCCCGCACGAGGATGCGCGCCGCGCACTGGAAGGCGTCGCCGCCGGCCTACGCCGAGTGCCCCCGGTGCCACCGGCCGAAGCTCCCGCACCGGGTCTGCCCGAACTGCGGGCACTACGCCGGCCGGCAGGCGGTCGAGGTCGAGTGACGGCGTGAGCGCCGGGTCCTCCGGGGGCTCGCTCGAGCGGCTGGACCGGGCGCTGGGGGTGCGGTTCCGGGACCCCGCGCTCCGGGAGGCCGCCCTCACGCACCGCTCCTACGCGTTCGAGCACGGGCTCTCGGTCACGAACGAGCGCCTGGAGTTCCTGGGCGATGCGGTGCTGGGGCTGGTCGTGACCGACCTCGCCTACCGCCGGTTCCCCGAGCTCACCGAGGGGGACCTGGCCAAGCTGCGGGCGGCGATCGTGAACATGTCGGCCCTGGCCGACGTGGCCCGCCAGGTGGGCCTCGGCGAGCTCCTGCTGCTCGGCAAGGGCGAGGAGCAGAGCGGGGGCCGCGACAAGAACAGCATCCTGGCCGACGCCCTGGAGGCGGTGCTCGGCGCCGTGTACCTCGACCGGGGGCTCGGGGCCGCGCGCCGGCTGATCGAACGGCTCTTCTGGCCCCGGATGCTCGCCTACGTCCGGGGCGAGGGCGAGCGCGACTACAAGACGATCCTCCAGGAGCTCGCGTCCCAGGACTACCGGGAGCTCCCCGAGTACCGGCTGGAGGAGCGGGGGCCCGACCACGAGAAGGAGTTCACGGCCACCGTCTTCCTGGGCGGGCGCCGTTTCGGCCGGGGGCGGGGCCGATCGAAGAAGGAGGCGGAGCAGGAGGCCGCGCGCCAGGCGTTCGAGCGCCTCACGGCGGCGGGCCGCGGCGCGGAGGAGGGGTAGGTGGAGCTTCCCGAGGTGGAGGTGATGCGCCGCGACCTCGAGAAGGACGTGGTCGGGCGGAAGATCGCCGACGTCGAGGTCCGGCCCACGAAGAACGCGATGCGGATCATCCGCCGCCACGCGAGGCGGAAGGAGTTCGCCTCGCGGCTCGTCGGGCGGAAGTTCACCAAGGCGGAGCGGAGGGGCAAGTACATCCTCCTCCACCTCGACTCGGGCGACGTCCTCGTCGTCCACTTCGGGATGAGCGGGCGGTTCGTGCGGGGGAACAAGCGGGTGCCGCTCCCGCCCCACACCCACGTCGTGATCACGTTCCAGCAGGGGGGCGACCTGCGGTTCGTGGACCCCCGGACCTTCGGCGAGATGTTCGTGGCCTCCCCGGACGAGCTGGGGCGGTTGAAGGAGCTCCAGCACGTCGCGATCGACCCGCTGGACCAGGTGTTCACCTGGCAGGCGTTCCAGTACCTCCTGGCCGAGCGCCGCTCGAAGCTGAAGCCGCTCCTCATGGACCAGGGGTTCATCTCCGGCCTCGGGAACATCTACTCCGACGAGGTCCTGTTCGCCGCCGGCCTCCGCCACGACCGGATGTCGGACTCGCTCTCGGCGCAGGAGGTCCGCCGGCTCTACCGGGCGATCCAGGAGGTCCTTCAGGAGGCGATCCGCTACCGCGGGACGACCCTCGAGGACGAGGCGTACGTCGACCTGTTCGGCAAGCCCGGGGAGTACCAGAACGAGCTCAAGGTGTACGGGCGGGCCGGCCTCCCCTGCCGGCGCTGCCGCACGCCGATCGAGTCCGTCAAGGTCAACGGGCGGAGCGCCTACTTCTGCCCGCAGTGCCAGAGCTGACGGGCGTCAGGCCACGATCTCCGCGCCGGCCTCGCGCATCGCCGCCA
Source organism: Actinomycetota bacterium (assembly GCA_035559315.1). Lineage (GTDB taxonomy): Bacteria > Actinomycetota > UBA4738 > UBA4738 > HRBIN12 > DATLZM01. Next base: position 2,037 of record DATMBJ010000110.1, on the reverse strand, counting down.
GCGCCCGTTCGCCGTCCCCGGGCTGGAGGTCGACCGCCCGGATCCCCTCCGTGAGCACCTGGGTGGCGAAGCCGAGGCGGACGGCGTCGATCGCCGTTTCCTTCACGCAGTAGTCGGTGGCGATCCCCACCACGACGACCTTCGTGATCCCCCGCCCCCGGAGGAGGTCGGCGAGCCCGGTGGGCGACTCCTCCCCGGTCCTGGGGTCCCGGACCGTGAAGCCGGAATAGCCGTCCTCCCCACCGGTCCCCTTCCGGATCACCTCGCCCTTCACCTCGAGGTCGGGGTGGAAGGCCGCCCCCCACGTGTCCTGGACGCAGTGGACCGGCCAGATCCCCCCGTCCTTCTGGAAGTGGGGGGTGGACCCGGGGTGCCAGTCCTGCGTGTACACGACGAGCGCCCCGCCCTCCAGGGCCCGCTCCACCTCGCGGTTCACCACCGGCACGACCTCCTCGCCGCCCTTCACGTAGAGGCTGCCCTCGGGGTGCGCGAAGTCGTTCTGGACGTCGACGACGATGAGGGCCGTCTCCGGGTCGTACCGCACCATCGCACCATCGATGCTAGCGCCGTCGCGCCGGCGACGGAAGGGTCCACGTTGGTCGGACCGCGCCCGGGGATGGCAGCATCATGGGGCGGGATGAAGCGGGTCCGCGTGCTCGTCTCGGGCCTGGTCCAGGGGGTCTTCTACCGAGCCACGTGCGCGGCACGCGCCCGCGAGCTCGGCGTGTGCGGCTGGGTCCGGAACCTGCCGGACGGCCGGGTGGAGGCCGCCTTCGAGGGCGAGGACGCCGCGGTCGACGCGATGGTGGCCTGGTGCCGGGAGGGCCCCCCGTACGCGCGCGTCGAGCACGTCGAGGTGACCCCGGAGGAGCCGCTCGGGGAGGCCGGGTTCCGCATCCGCTGAGGCCCGGGCCCTCGTTCGGCCCGGACGTCGAGGTGCGGTGGAAATCCACGGTTCCGGGGGGGTCCGCTGTTAGCATCCGCTCGCATGTTCCTGCGCTCGCTCACGATCCGGGGCTTCAAGTCGTTCGCCGACAAGACGGTCCTCGAGTTCGGCCCGGGCATCTCGGCCATCGTCGGGCCCAACGGCTCGGGCAAGTCGAACCTCGTCGACGCGATCAGCTGGGTCCTGGGCGAGCAGGGCCCCCGGGCCCTGCGCGGCGGCCAGATGGCCGACGTGATCTTCGCCGGGAGCCCCACGCGGCCGGCCCTGGGGATGGCCGAGGTGCGGCTCGTGATCGACAACTCCGCCGGCCTGATCCCCGTCCCGATGAGCGAGATCGAGATCTCGCGGACCATCTTCCGCTCGGGCGAGAGCGAGTACCGGATCGGGGGCGAGGTGGTGCGGCTCCTCGACGTCCAGGAGCTGCTCTCCGAGACCGGGATCGGGCGGGCGCTCCACACCGTGGTGGGGCAGGGCCAGCTGGAGGAGGTCCTCACGGCCCGCCCCGAGGACCGCCGCCGCTACGTCGAGGAGGCGGCGGGGATCGCGAAGCACCGCCGGCGGAAGGAGCGCGCCGAACGGAAGCTCGTGGGGCTCGACCAGGACCTCCTCAGGCTCCAGGACGTCCTGGCCGAGCTCCGTCGGCAGCTCAAGCCGCTCCGCCAGCAGGCCGAGGTGGCCCGCCGCCACGAGGAGCTCACGGCCCAGGCCGAGGAGCTCTCCCGGCGGCTCGCCGCCGCCCGGCTGCGCGACCTCCTCGCCGAGCGGGAGCGGCGGCGGGCGGGCTGGGAGGAGGGCCTGGCGCTCCGAGAGGCGGCCCGGCGCCGCCTCCAGGAGCTCGACGAGGAGGTGGGGCGGGCGGCCGATGCGCGGGTCGCGGCCACGGCCGCGCTCCGCGAGGCGGAGGCGGCGTTCCGAGAGGCGCGGGAGGCGCGGGAGGCCGCGGAGGGCGCGTACCGCGAGGCCCTGGACCGCGAGGCCCGCCTGCGGGCCGACCTCGCGGACCACGCCGCCCGGGGGGCGCGCGCAGAGGCGGTCGCCGAGGAGCTCGCGCGGCCGAGGCCGAGCGTTCCCGGACCGCGGGGGAGCTCGCG
>DATMBJ010000109.1:0-9865 GCA_035559315.1 Actinomycetota bacterium | reverse complement strand
GGGCGCCCCGGGCGCCGGTCGCCCCGCCTCGACCGCGGCCGGGGCCGGCCGCCGGCGCCGCTTCCGCTGCTTCGCCACGGCCTAGCCCTCGAGCGCGGAGAAGTCGTAGGAGGAGGGGATGGGGTCGGGGAGCTCCGCGCGGGTCCCGAAGGCCACCACGACCTCGGCGCGGTCCTCGAGCGGCACGTCGCGGAGCCCCGCCTGCACCTCCTCGCCGTCGACGAAGACCCGGAGCCGGTCCTCCCCCGACGCGCAGTGCCCCCCGAGGCAGCGGTCGGTGAAGCGGACCCCCCAGACGTCGAAGAACTCCCCGAGCGTGAAGGTCCGGGCCTGGGCCGACTCGATGTGGATCACGCCGTCCACGTCGTGGGTGTGGAGCGGCGCGTGGGCGGTGGGGGTGACGCCGATGTCGGCGGGGACCGACACGGGTGCGCCGTCCACGAACAGGTCGAGGTGCGCGTGGACGTGCATCGCCCCGCCGGCCGGGGGGAGCCCGAGGCGGTCCAGACGGGCGCCGAGCTCGGCCTGGTTCGCGTCCCAGGGCGCGGTCGTCGAGAGGAGCCCGGGGAGGCCCCCGGCCGGCCCGCGTTCCCCGGCCGGCCGCAGGAACAGGAACGCCCCGAGGGCGACGGCGCCCGCCACGAGGGCCGCGGTCAGGATCCGCCGGTTCCGCTGCCGGCGGGCCATGGCTCGGCGGAGCTGCTCACGCTCGAGCCGCGCCTGCTCCTTCCGCTCGGCCTTCGTGAGCCGCCGGGGCTCGACCGCCGGCCCGCTCCGCCTCCCCTTCGCCACGGGCCCAGGATAGACGCCGCGGCCGGCGTTGCCCCGGCCGCGCCCGGTGTCGTAGGGTTCGGCACGCCTTCCCCGCCGGGTTCCGGCCGGCCCGCCCGGCCGATGGAGCGCAGGGGGGTGCGACGTGGCGACGGAGGTGCGTCCAGGACGGGTCCCGGTGAGCGGCCTGGACCGGTTCTTCCGCGTGAGCGAGCGGGGCTCCACGGTCCGCACCGAGCTCGTCGCGGGCCTCGCGACCTGGCTCACGATGGCCTACATCCTGTTCGTGAACCCGGCGATCCTCGGGTCGGTGCCGGACCCCACGGGCCGCAGCCTCCCCTTCGACCAGGTCCTCACGGTGACGGCGCTCGTGGCCGGGGTGATGACGATCCTCATGGGGGTCGTGGCGAACTACCCGTTCGCGCTGGCGGCGGGCCTGGGGCTCAACGCGTTCGTCGCGTTCACGCTGGTCGGAGGCTTCGGGCTCACCTGGCCGCAGGCGATGGGGGTGATCGTGCTCGAGGGCCTCGCGATCACCGTCCTCGTGCTCACCGGGTTCCGGGAGGCGGTGCTGAACGCCATCCCCATGGACCTCAAGCGGGCCATCGGGATCGGGATCGGCCTGTTCATCGCGTTCATCGGCCTCGTGAACGCCGGGGTGGTGATCCAGGGCGAGGGGACGCCGGTCACGCTCAACCCCGACTTCACGTCGCTCCGCATGCTCACGTTCGCCCTCGGGTTCGCGATCACCGCGGGGCTCGTGGCCCGACGGATGCGGGGGGCGCTGCTCGTGGGCATCCTCGCCACGACCGTCCTCGCGATCGTCATCAACGAGGGGTTCGGGGGCGGGCGGCTGTGGGAGGCGGTGGGGCCCGACGTGGCCCGGATCCCGAGCCGGGTCGTGGGGACCCCGGACTTCTCGTTGCTCGGGGACTTCTCGCTCACCGGGGTCTTCGACGCGGTCCCGTTCCTCACCGCGGTGGCCCTCGTGGTCTCGGTGATGCTCTCGGACTTCTTCGACACGATGGGCACGGTGATCGGGATCGGCGGCGAGGCCGGGCTCCTCGACCGGGAGGGGAAGCTCCCCGGGATCAACCGGGTCCTGCTGATCGACTCCCTCGCGGCGGCCGCCGGCGGCGCGGCCTCGGCCTCCTCCAACACCACCTACATCGAGAGCGCGGCGGGCGTCTCCGAGGGGGGGCGGACCGGCCTCACCGCGGTCGTGGTCGGCGCGCTGTTCCTCCTCTCGATCGTGGCGTCCCCGCTGGCCGGCGTGATCCCGCCGGAGGCCACGGCCCCGGTCCTCGTGATCGTGGGCTACTTCATGATGACCCTGGTCCGGGAGATCGACTGGGCCGACCCGGGGATCGGGATCCCCGCCCTCCTCACGGTGGGGATGATGCCGTTCACCTACAGCATCACGAACGGGGTGGGGGCCGGGTTCATCGCCTACACGGCGATCGCGGTGCTGCGGGGGCGGTGGCGCGAGGTGCACCCGCTCCTCTACGCGGTCTCCGCGGTCTTCGTCTGGTACTTCGTGCGGGGCCTGCTGGCGTAGGCGTCAGGGACCTGCTGGCGCAGGCGTCAAGCGAACCGGAGGTGCCCCCCGAGGTCGAGGGGCGGACGGGGGGGCGGCGCGTCGCCCGGCGGCGGGCCGACCGCCACCGTGCCCATCGGCTCCCACGCCTCCTCCAGGCCGAGGGCCTGGCGGGCCTCCTCCCGGCAGAACAGCGAGCTCGAGATCCAGCAGGAGGCGAGGCCCTGGGCGTGGAGCGCCAGGAGGAGGTTCTGGATCGCGGCGCCCGCCGAGAGGAGGAACATGTCGCGCTCGGCCCCGGCCCGCTCGGGGTCCGGGTAGGCGTGCGCGCCCTGGAGCCGCACCGCGGGGACCAGCAGGAGCGGGGCCCGGCCGAGGACCTCGTCGCTCCGCGCGAGCCGCCGCTCGATGGCCGCGGGCGCCAGGCCGTCGCGCTCGAGGTCCGCCCGCCAGGCGGCGGCCATCGTGGCCAGGTACCGCCGGCGCGCGGCGGCCGAGGCGAGCGCCACGAAGAGCCAGGGCCGGGTGTGGTGGGGGGCCGGAGCCGTGCAGGCCGCGCGGACCGCCTCCTCCACCGCCTCCCGGGGGACCTCGCCGGGCCCGAACGCCCGGATCGTCCGGCGGGCCGCGATGGCCTGGAGCGGCGACTCCCGGAACAGGTCCTCGGTCGGGGGGCGGACCAGGTCGACGGCCCGGCCGGGGGGCGCGGACCACCGGAGCCCGCGGACGAGCGCCGCCGGGACCCGGTCCGCCTTCCCGATCACGAGGCCGGAGGCGGCGGCCACCTCGTCGGCCAGCGCCACCACGGTCGCCTCGAGGAGCCGCCCCTCCGCGTCGGTCGTGCCCCGCAGGTCCACGAGGGCCGGCAGCCCGGCGCAGCCGATCGCGACGTTCACGAGCCCTCGGCGCCAGGGCCTGCCGAACGTGTCGGTGACCACGACCGCGAGGGAGACGCCGAGCGCGCGGGCGAGGCCCTCGCGGAGCCGCTCCGCGCTCGCGTCCGGGTCCTCGGGCAGGAGCGAGAGGAACCCGTCGGGGACGTTCGAGGCGTCCACGCCGGCGTTCGCGCAGACGAAGCCGTGACGGGTCTCGGCGATCAGGAGGCCCCCGCGGCGGGCCACGATGCGCCGGGCCTCGCGCTCGACCCAGGCCGCGCGCCCCTCCGCCGCAGGCACGAGGCGTCCCTCGGCCTTGGACACCGCCTTCTGGGTCACGACCACGACGTCGCCGTCCCGGGCCCCGAGCCCCGCCAGGGGCCCGGCGAGCAGCGTCGAGAGGTCGTCCCCCGGGCGGACCTCGGGGACCCCGCGGACCGGGAGGACCTCGACGCCCATCCCCGGGATCACCCCAGCAGCGCGAGCGCGGCGCGGGCCACGGCCTCGGCGCTCGCGTCGTCGCGCATCACCGTGTCGAGGACCGCGACCCGGACCCCGAAGAGCTCCTCGATCTTGGGCGCCAGGTCCCGGTCGACCCGGTCGATCACCCACCCGGCGAGGAGGCCCTCGTAGGCGCGGGCCGCGCCGACCGCCGAGACCTCGAGGCCCGCGGCGGGCATCAGGCGATCCGCCATCCCGGCGAGCGGCGTCCCACCCACGATCGGCGAGACCCCCACCACCCGGCCCCGGCGCGCCGCCACCGCCTCCCGGACGCCGGGGACCGCGAGGATCGGCCCGATCGAGGCCACGGGGTTCGAGGGGCAGATCACGACGGCCTCGGCCCCCCCGATCGCCTCCAGCACCCCGGGCCCGGGACGGGCTCGCCCGGCGCCCTCGTAGTCGATCCCCAGGACCTCGTCCCGGGCCCCCCGCCGGACCCAGTACTCCTGGAAGTGCAGGCGCTCCACCCCGTCCCCCGCGCGGACCGCGACCACCGTGGTCACCGGGTCGTCGGTCATCGGGAGCACCCGCGCGCGGACCCCGAACCGCGCCGCCACCCGGGCCGCGACCTCGGAGAGCGGACGGCCCTCCCGCAGGAGGCGGGTCCGGAACAGGTGGGTGGCGAGATCCAGGTCGCCGAGGTTGAACCAGGCGGCCTCGGGGTCGAACCGGCGGAGCTCCTCGGTCGCGCGGAACGTGTCCCCGCGGCGGCCCCATCCGCGGTCGCGGTCGTGGACGTCCCCGAGCCAGTACGTGACCGAGTCCAGGTCCGGCGAGACGTGGAGCCCGTGCATCACGATGTCGTCGGCGGTGTTCACGATCGCGGTGACCCCCGGCTCGCCCACCGCCCGGGCCAGGCCGCGGAGGAACTTCCCCGCGCCCACCCCGCCGGCCAGGGCCGCCACGTCCACGCCGGATAGCGTAGTAGGCTGCACGCTCGCGATGCCCGACCGGACGCCCCCGCGCCGTCCCGCCCGGACCCACCCGGGCGAGGCCCCCCCGCCGGGGCTCGTCCGGCGGGCGGTCGCCCGGGCCGAGGCCGGGAAGGCCCTCTCGGTGGACGAGGTGGCCGCGCTCCTGGCGGCGCGGGGGGAGGAGCTGGAGCGGCTCCTCGCCGTGGCCAGGCGGCTCCGACGGCTCGGCCACGGCGACGTCGTCACCTACTCCCGGAAGGTCTTCATCCCGCTCACGATGCTGTGCCGCGACCGCTGCCACTACTGCACGTTCGCCAAGCCCCCGCGGCGGGTCGCGCGCCCCTACCTCACCCCCGAGGAGGCGGTGGCGATCGCCGAGGCCGGGAGGCGCCTGGGATGCAAGGAGGCGCTGTTCACCCTCGGCGACCGGCCCGAGGACCGCTACCCCGAGGCCCGGGCCTGGCTGGAGGAGCGGGGGTTCCGCTCGACCCTGGACTACCTCCGGGCGGTGGCCATCCGGGTGATCGAGGAGACCGGCCTCCTCCCGCACCTCAACCCCGGCGTGATGCGCTACGAGGAGCTCGCGCGCCTCAAGCACGTCTCGGCCTCGATGGGGCTCATGCTCGAGTCGTCCTCGGACCGCCTCCTGGAGCGCGGCATGCCGCACCACGGCTCCCCGGATAAGGTCCCTGCCGTCCGCCTCCGGACCATCGAGGACGCGGGGCGGCTGGCCATCCCCTTCACCACCGGGATCCTGGTGGGGATCGGCGAGACGCTCCGCGAGCGGGCCGAGTCCCTCCTCGCGATCCGCGAGGTGCACCGCCGCTACCGGCACGTCCAGGAGGTGATCGTCCAGAACTTCGTCCCCAAGCCCGGGACGCCGATGCGGGACGCGCCGCCCCCGGACCCCGAGGAGTTCCTCGCGGCGGTCGCCACGGCCCGGGTGGTCCTGGGGCCGCGGATGCACGTCCAGGCCCCGCCCAACCTCTCGGACGACGGGTTCCCCCGGCTCCTCGACGCGGGGATCGACGACTGGGGCGGGGTCTCCCCGCTCACCCCCGACCACGTGAACCCGGAGAAGCCCTGGCCGGCGCTGGACCGGCTGGAGGGAGCCACGAGGGGCAGGGGGCTCGTGCTCCGGGAGCGGCTCGCGATCTACCCGGAGTACGTCCTCCGGCCGGACCCGTTCCTCGCGGGGAAGATGCGCGCGCCGGTGGCCGCCCTCGCCGACGAGGAGGGGCTCGCGGTCCCCGGGCGGATCCCGGAGGGCGTGCCCTGGCAGGACCCGGATGTCGCCTGGAAGCCGCGGACGATCGCGCTCACGTTCGCCAAGGGGCCGGGGGCCGGCCTGCGGGCGGACGCCCAGGACGTCTACGGGAGCTTCGACGACGCGCCCGAGGTGACCCGCCGCTGGGCCCGCGAGCGGGTGCCGCCCCGGCGGCTCGAGGCCGACATCCGGGCGGCCCTGGCGAAGGCCGAGGCCCACCGCCCGCTCTCCGACGCCGACGGCCTCGCGCTGTTCCGGGCGGAGGGGGAGGCGCTCGAGGCGCTCTGTCGGGTCGCCGACGGCCTCCGCCGGGAGGCGGTCGGCGACGTCGTGACCTACGTCGTGAACCGCAACATCAACTTCACCAACGTCTGCTACGTGGGCTGCCGGTTCTGCGCCTTCGCCCAGCGGGAGGTGGACCCCGAGGCCTACACCCTCACGCTCGAGGAGGTGGCGGACCGGGCCGAGGAGGCCCGCCGGGCCGGCGCCACCGAGGTGTGCATGCAGGGCGGGATCCACCCCGACCTGCCCGGCACGTTCTACTTCGACCTCCTGGACGCGGTGAAGGGCCGCGTCCCCGACCTCCACGTCCACGCCTTCAGCCCGATGGAGATCCTCTCGGGGGCGACGAAGCTCGGGATCTCCTTCCGGGAGTTCCTCGAGGAGTGCCGCCGCCACGGCCTCGACACGATCCCGGGGACCGCCGCCGAGATCCTCGACGACGATGTCCGCTGGCACCTCACGAAGGGCAAGCTCCCCGCGGACACCTGGGAGGAGATCGTGCGGACCGCGCACGGCCTGGGGATACGCTCCAGCGCGACGATCATGTACGGGCACGTCGACGCGCCGCCGCACTGGGTCGCGCACCTCCGGCGGATCGCCCGGATCCAGGCCGACACCGGGGGGTTCACGGAGTTCGTCCCGCTCCCGTTCGTCCACCAGAACGCGCCGATCTACCTCGCGGGCAAGGCCCGGCCCGGCCCGACCCACGAGGAGAACCGGCGGATGCACGCGGTGGCCCGGATCCTCCTCGACGGCCTCGTCCCGAACGTCCAGGTGTCGTGGGTGAAGATGGGCATCCCCGCCTGCCAGGAGATCCTCCGAGGCGGGGCGAACGACTTCGGCGGCACCCTGATGGAGGAGACCATCAGCCGGATGGCGGGGGCGGAGCACGGGATCCGGAAGGAGCCGACCGAGCTCGAGCGGGCGATCCGCGAGATCGGGAGGATCCCCGCGCAGCGCACCACGACCTACGAGCTCGTGGAGATCCGTCAAGCCGGTTGACTTGATCCGTAAAGCCGATTGACGGTCCTCCTCCGGCGAGAAACCGGCCGCAACCTCTTGCATCCGCCCCTCGAGCCATCCACGATTCCCCCTTGGGGAGACGTGGTGGAGGCGTTCGAAGAAACCTGGCTCCGGGTCTTGCCACGGAGGGAGGGGAACCTTCAGAATCACACGCATGTGATCCTGGAGGAGAGGGAGGACGGTGCACCACTACATCCCCTGGCAGGAACGCGCGCGGTGTCGCGAGTTCGACCCCGAGATCTTCTTCCCCGAGAAGGGAGGTTCATCGAGGGAGGCGAAGCGGATCTGCGCGGAGTGCCCCGTCCGCATCGAGTGCCTGAACTACGCGCTCCGGCGCGACGAGCGCTACGGGGTGTGGGGCGGGATGAGCGAACGGGAGCGGAGGAGACTCAAACGGATCGCGTCCTGAGGTCGGAAAGGGGGTGACGGATGGCCACCGCCAAGAAGGCGACGGCGAAGAAGACGGCGGCGAAGAAGACCGCCGCGAAGAAGACCGCCGCGAAGAAGACCACGGCGCGGAAGACCGCCGCCAAGAAGACCACGGCGAAGCGGTCGACGGCGAAGAAGTCGACCGCCGCCAAGCGGTCGCCCGCCAAGCGGTCGACGGCAAGGAAGCGCGCTTCGGCCAAGCGGCCCGCCGCGAAGAAGCGCTGAGCTTCCGTCGCGCGTGCGTGAGGGGGGCCTCCGGGCCCCCCTTCCGCGTTCCCCGGGCGCCCGCGTGCTAGGCTCCGCGGCGCCCGTGCGCCGAAGGTCGCACCCCTCCATGACCCGCGCCGAACCGAAGGCCGGGGTCCCGAGCGTCCTCGTCCTGCTGATCGTGAAGGACGGGGCGCCCTGGCTGCGCGAGTGCCTCCAGGCGCTCGCTGCACAGACCTACCCGCGCGTCGGCGTGCTCGCGGTGGACAACGGCTCCCGGGACGGGTCGACCGAACTCCTCGAGCAGGCCCTGGGGCCGGGCCGGGTCCTGGCCCTGGGCGGGAACGCGGGGGTGGCCGGGTCGGTCCGGGCGGCGCTCGAGCGGGTGCCGGCGGCCCGCGAGGCCGACTTCCTCCTCCTGCTCCACGACGACGCCGTCCTCTCCCCCGACGCGGTCCAGCGCATGGTGGAGGCGGCCACGCTCGAGGGGGTCGAGCGGGTGGGGGTCGTGGGCCCGAAGGTGGTCGAGTGGGACGACCCCCGCGTGCTCCTCGAGGTGGGACGGACCGCCGACCGCTTCGGGCACCCGGCCTCGCCGCTCCAGGACGGGGAGGTGGACCACGGCCAGTACGACCGCGTCCGCGAGGTCCTGTTCGTCTCGTCCGTGGCCATGCTGGTCTCGCGGGAGGCGTGGCGACGGACCGGCCCCCCCGACGAGCGCCTGGCCTCCCACCACGAGGACCTGGACTTCTGCTGGCGGGCGCGGCTCGCCGGGTTCCGGGTGCTCTTCACCCCGCTCGCCACCGTCCGCCACCGAGGCGCGGCCCGTCGGGGGGAGCGGCCGGTGGGGCGGCGGCGGACCGAGCGCTACTACGCCGAGCGGGCGGGGCTCGCCGCGATGCTCAAGAACTACGCCGCGCCGTCGCTCGCGTGGCTCCTCCCGCTCTCGGCCGTGCTCGCCGCGCTCCGGGTCTCCGCGCTCGCGCTGTCGCGTCGCTTCGAGGAGGCGCTCGACATCGTCGCGGCCTGGCTGTGGAACGCTCGCCACCTGCCCGGGACGATCCGCCGCCGGGTGCGCGCCCAGGCGGTCCGGCGCGTCCGGGACCGCGAGGTGCGCCGGTTCATGGAGCCGGCGCTGGTGCGGGTTCCGCGGTGGATCGAGGCGGCGGGGCGGATCATCGCGGAGCAGCAGGAGCTCGACGCCGAGGAGGCGGCGTCGGTCCGGGTCCACGCGGCCTCCCTCGCCCGGGCCCACCCGGTGCTCGTCGCCTCCGTCCTCGCGACGTTCGTGGGCGCCTTGGCGATCCGCTCCTTCCTGGGGCGGGAGGTGCTCGAGGGCGGCGTCCTCCCGGCCTTCCCCGCCTCGGCCGCGGCGTTCTTCCGCGAGCTCGCCTCGGCCCACCGGACGGTGGGCCTCGGGGGGTCGCAGGCGGCGAGCCCGGCCCTGGCCGCCCTCGGGGCGCTGGCCTGGCTCCTCGGCGGGAGCCCCGCGCTCGCGCAGAAGGTGGTCCTGGCGGCGGGGGTGCCGGTGGCGGCGGCGATGTGTTACCGGGCGACGCTGCGCCGCACGGGCCATCGCGTGGCCTCGGTCGTCGCGGGGTCCGCCTACGCGATGTCGGCCGTGGTCCTGTGGGCGTTCTCGGAGGGCCGGATCGGGCTGCTCGTCGCGCTGGCGGTGCTCCCGCTCCTCGCCGAGCGGCTGGAGGCGGCCTTCCGAGGCGGCCGCGGGGAGCCCGGCTGGAGGATCGCGGTGGGGACCGGGGTGCCGCTCGCGATCGGCGCGGCCTTCGAGCCCGGCGTGGTCCTCGCCGCCGCGGCCCTGGTCGGCGTCCACCTGGTCGCGTCCCGGTCGCCCCTGCGCGGGCTCCTCGTGGCCGCCGGCGCGGCGGTCGCCGGCGCGGCGCTCGTGTTCCCCATCGTGCCGGGCCTCGCGCGCGGGATCGGTCTGGGGTCGCTGGTCGGGCGGGCCGACGTGGATGACGCCGCTCGGCTCGTGCTGGGGCGGGGGCCGGGGTCGTGGCCCGCGGCCTGGTTCCTCCCGGCCGCGGCGGTCCTGTCG
>DATMBJ010000108.1:0-1971 GCA_035559315.1 Actinomycetota bacterium | reverse complement strand
CCACAAATGTGTATATTCTGTGCACAATTGTATACATCTGTGTGCTTCTGTGCATATCTAGACACAAAAACTATATAGAAAAAACTATGTATAGATTATTGTCTTTTTCTCCTTCTCTCTGCTAGTAGGAGCAATAGCAATAGCAGTATATATAGCCATGGTGGCTGTGGTCTTGGTGGTGGCTGTGGGGGCGGTGCTGGTGTCTCTTGGGTGATTGTGTCTGTTAACAGAGGTCTGGCAACAGCAACTGCCTCTTGGGTGATTGTGTCTGTTAACAGAGGTAGACTCATATTACCACCGGCTTAAAAATCCTTGGTGTGGCTGATAATCTGCTTACTGGTGTTTCGCTTATTATTGTTGCTGTTGTTCTATCTATTCTTCCTGCGATTATATTGTTGCTCTTATCAATAAGAACATATGCTATTTTTGTTGCTGTGTCGTATTCAAATGCAAACACATCAACCCCTGTTAATGTCTCAACTATATTAGCCACTGGGTCGTATCTCGCTATTCTGCCCACAGTGTCACCCTACAATAGTAAAGTAAAACGTCCCGTTAAGGTTTGAGATGTCGAGAACACCGTTTGCGTCTGTAACCATTGCTATTGACCTGCTCATTGACTGTGATTCTGCCAGATTATCTACCATCGATACATATACTGTTTTGTTAGGCACTGGGTTACCAGCCTGGTCTCGCAATACTGCTCTCTTTGTCGCTGGGTCGTAATCAAGGTAGTAATATGAATCAAGTGTTATTTCGTAGAGCTCCCCGGTTGTGTTTATATCGCTCACCCATTTGAAACCATATATTCTCCCTCCTATGTTCATTGATAGTCCGAATATCGGTTCGGGCAAAGTGATGTCGAAATATGTTCCATCCGTTAGGTTGAATACTCTAATTGTTCTTCTGTCGCTTAGTACAATACCTACATAGTCACCCAGATCGATCATTGTATAAATTTGCATATTAACAGTGTAGGTTCTAAGTAGACTTGGTGTCTTGTCATACACATCTATCCTTGTCAACACACCTCCTGATATTGTTAGCCCAAGAGTGTATTTACCCATGTTAAAGATCACTACTGATGTCTCAAGTGTTGTGTTTCTTGTCAATGTCTTTGTTGTCACATCAACAAAACCAAACCATTTATTAGCCAGGTTTAGCTGTGCATATGCTGTTACAATTAACCTAGTGTCATCAAATAAATATAGCCCGTCTGTTGCGTTTGTCAAACCTATATTGCCCACTAGTGATAGAGAGCTGAAATCGGTCGCATTTATGAAATCATTATATCTTGCATATCTAACATCGCCGTTCAGCGATAGAACATATATCTCGTCTGTTCTCGGAACATATGCAGCCTTATGCTTGTTCCACCAGCTCCCCGTCCCAACATCTTCAAGTTTCTTTATAAGTGATGGTGTTAATGGGTTAGACATATCGAATAACGCAGCAAATTTCCTATATGTACCATATGTATATCCTGATACTAGCATTTTCAAACCATTTCTCATGAAAAACTGCACTCCTCTGAACAATACTTCTGCTCTACACTCATCGCCAAAGAGGTTCACATGTGGTATGTTTGTTGATACCTGACCATTTAGCTGGGTTTTGTCCAAAACCCACCAGTGGAATATGTTTGGTATTGATGTGCACCCAAAACTGTCCGAACCATAAGTTGTGTCTCTATACCAGAACACTACTTGATATCTATCATATGGCTTGGGCAAATTGATAACATATGCTTCAATATCTGTCGCATTATCCACTCTGTAAAGCAATCTAGTTGTAACCATACCATCACCATAATATTTCTTTCTTCAGCGGTTTATATTTTTATCTGTTGGCTAGTCCAAGCATTATCAATATCCCTTGCAATATCGGTATAACATATCTCAGCATTATGGTGTTTATCCTTTGGCTCTTCTTAAGCTCCTTCATATCATTTCTTAACTCAGATATTGCTTG
>DATMBJ010000107.1:0-4523 GCA_035559315.1 Actinomycetota bacterium | reverse complement strand
GGCCGCGGCCGGCGCCGGCGCCGGCGCCGCCTCCCGCTCCGCGGCGGCCTCGGGCCGGGGGGCCGCCGCCGTCGTCGCCGCGGCGCCCTCCTCCTCGATCTCCGCGAGCGGGGTGCCGACCTTCACGGTCTGCCCCTCCTGGACGAGGATCCGGCGGAGGACCCCCGCCGAGGGCGAGGGCACCTCGGTGTCGACCTTGTCCGTGGAGATCTCGAACAGGGGCTCGTCGCGCTCGACCCGGTCCCCCTCCTTCTTGAACCACCTGAGGATGGTGCCCTCGACGATGGTCTCCCCGAGCTGCGGCATCGTGATCGACGTCATCGGGCCTCCCGGCTGGGACTCACCACGCGGACAGCTGCTCGACCGCCTTCTCGATGTCCTCGACCTGCGGCAGGTACGCGTCCTCCAGGGGCGGCGAGAACGGGACCGGCGTGTGCGGGGGCGCCAGGCGCATCACCGGCGCGTCGAGGTGCTCGAAGGCCCGCTCGGCGAGGGCCGCCGCCACCTCGGCGCCGACCCCCAGGAACCGGTTCGACTCGTAGACCACGAGGGCCCGGCTGGTCTTCTCGACGCTCCGGAGGACGGTGTCGACGTCCAGCGGGTAGACGGTGCGGAGGTCCACCACCTCGACCGAGATGCCCCGCCCCGCCAGGTTCTCCGCCGCCTCCAGCGCCTTGTGGACCATGGCGCCGTAGGCGACGATCGTGCAGTCCTCCCCCGCCCGCTTCACGTCGGCCACCCCGATCGGGACGAGGAAGTCGGGGTCGTCGGGAACGACCTCCTTCACCCGACGGTAGATCCACTTGTGCTCCAGGAACACGCACGGGTTGTCGTCGCGGATCGCCGCCTTGAGGAGCCCCTTGGCGTCCGAGGGGAAGGCCGGGCAGATCACCTTGAGCCCCGGCTGGTGCGCGAACCAGGCCTCCGGGTTCGTGGAGTGGAACGCGCTGGCCCGCACGCCCCCGCCCGAGGGCCCCCGGAGCACGATCGGGAGCGGCACCCCGGAGCGGTAGTGGTAGCGGGCGGCGGCCGTCACGATCTCGTCGAAGCCCGAGGACATGAAGTCGGCGTACTGGAACTCGGCGACCGGGCGGAACCCCTCCATCGCGGCGCCGATCGCCATCCCCACGATCGTCTCCTCGCAGATCGGGGTGTCCATCACCCGCTCGGGCCCGAACCGCTCGATGAATCCCTCGGTGACCTTGAACGCGCCGCCGTAGACCCCGATGTCCTCGCCCAGCAGGAACACGCGCTCGTCGCGCTCCATCTCCTCCCAGAGCGCCTCGGCGATGGCCACGAGGTAGGTGGCCTCGCCCTCCTCGGTCCGCTTCCCCCGGGGCTCGGCCCCGTGGCCGGCGGCCCCCGCCTCGAGCTGCTGGGTCGCCATCAGCCCGTCCCCCCCTCCCGGGAGGGCTCGCTCGCCCAGTACCCGTCGTCGGTGAACACGCCCTTGGTGACCTCCTCGGGGACCGGGAACGGCGAGGCCTGGGCGAACCGGTAGCCCTCGTCGAACTCGCGCTCGATCCGCTCCTCGATCGCCTTCACCTCGTCGTCCTCGATCAGGCCGTTCGTCCGGAGGTGGTCCTCGAACCGCCGGACCGGGTCGCGGCGCGTCATGTACTCCTCGAGGAGCTCCCTCGGCACGTACTTCGCGGGGTCGTGGCCGGCGTGGCCGCGCCAGCGGAGCGACACCGACTCGATCAGCGTGGGCCCCTCCCCGGACCGCGCGCGGTCCACGGCCTCCCGGGCCGCCCGGTACACCTCGAGGACGTCGGTCCCGTCCACCCGGACCCCCGGCATCCCGTAGGCCGCCGCCCGCTCCGCGATCGTGGCCACGGGGAACTCGAGGCGGTTCGGCGTGGAGTACGCGTACTGGTTGTTGTTCACCACCCACACCACCGGGAGCTTGTGGATCGCCGACACGTTCAGGGCCTCGTGCCAGCGCCCGTTGGAGGTGGCGCCGTCGCCGCAGATCGCCATCGCCACCCGGTCCTCGCCCCGGCGCTTGTACGCGAGGGCGGCGCCGCAGGCGATCGGGTAGGCGATCGGGAGGTGGGAGATCACGGTGAAGGTCCGCGCCCCGTACCAGTCGCCCATGTGGCTGTTCCCGTCCCGTCCCCGGGTGTAGCCGTCGATCCGCCCCCAGAACTGGGCCATCACGCGCTTGAGGTCCACGCCCTTGACGAACTGGGCGGAGAGGTCCCGGTGGGTGGGGAACAGCGAGTCCTCCTTCCGGAGGGCGTACGCCGCCCCCACGTGGGTCCCCTCCTGGCCGCGCCCGGAGTAGATCGCGCCCGGCAGGCGCCCCTGCCGGTACAGCGCCTCCATCCGCTCGTCGAAGTAGCGGCACAGCTTGAGGAGGTACAGGATCTCGTGGAGCTGCTCCCGCGAGAGCTCCGGTACCGGGCCCTCGCCCTTCCGCCGCGACCGGGCCGACGTCTTGGTGGCCATCTCCCCTCCTACGGCGTGTGGAGCGGCTTCCCGGCGAGCGCGAGGTGCGCCTCGCCGATCGCCTCGGACAGCGACGGGTGCGGGTGGATCAGGGCGGCCACCTCGGCGGGAGCCGCCTCCCAGTTGGTGATCAGCATGCCCTCCGAGATCAGGTCGGTGACGTGGGGGCCGACCAGGTGCACGCCGAGCACGGGGCCGCCGGCCGCGGCCACGAGCTTCACGATCCCTCCCTCGCCCACGATGTTCGCCTTGCCGATGCCCCGGAGGTCGAGCACCTCGACCTCCACGTCGTGGCCCCGCTCGCGGGCCTGCTCCTCGGTGAGGCCGACCGACGCCACCTCCGGCGAGCAGTACGTGACCCTGGGGATCCCGGCGTAGTCGATCTCGGGGACGGCGAGGCCCGCGATCCGCTCCGCCACCGCGATCCCCTCGGCGAACGCGACGTGCGCGAGCTGGAGGGGCGTGGCGGCCACGTCCCCCACCGCCCAGACGTGGGGGGCCGTCGTCTGGAGCTGGCCGTCGACCTTCACGAATCCCCGGTCGAGCTCCACCCCCACCGCCTCCAGGCCCAGGTCCTCGGTGACCGGGGCTCGGCCGACGGCCACCAGGCAGAGATCCGCGGAGACCGTGGCGACGCCCCCGGCGTCGAAGGTGACCTCCACCCGGTCCCCGTGGTCCACGATGGCCTCCACCCGGGCCCCGGCGTGCGCGCGGATCCCGCGCCGGCGGAAGGCGCGGGCCAGCTCCTTCGAGACGTCCGGGTCCTCGAGGGGCGCGATCCGGGGGAGCGCCTCGAGCAGCGTGACCTCGGCGCCGAGCGACCGGTAGAACGAGGCGAACTCGAGGCCCACCGCGCCCGCCCCGATCACGACGGCCGATCCGGGGAGGAACGGGAGCGCCAGGGCCTCGTCGCTCGTGACGACCCGCTCCGAGCGCTCGACCCCCGGGAGGAGCTTGGGCCGCGACCCGGTCGCCACCACGACGTCCGCCGCCTCGAGCCGCCGGCCGTCGACCTCCACGGCCGGGCCGGGGAGGAGCCGCGCGGTCCCCCGCACGACCTCGATCCCCCGGTGCCGGATCAGGCCGGTGAGGCCCGTGACCAGCTTGTCCACGATGCGGTCCCGGAACGCGGCGATGGCCTCGCGGTCCGGCTCGCCGGAGGCCCGGATCCCCCACTCCTCCGCCCGTCGGACCGTGTCCAGCACCTCCGCCGAGCGGAGCAGCGCCTTGGTGGGGATGCACCCCCGGAGCAGGCAGGTGCCGCCCAGCCGCTCGTCCCGCTCGATGAGGGCCACGCGCTTGCCGAGCTGGGCGGCGCGGAGGGCGGCCGAGTAGCCGCCCGTGCCGGCGCCGATCACCGCTACGTCGTAGGCGTCGCCCATCCCACCGATGCTACCGCGTCTCCGTGTCGAGCCGACCCGGCCTCAGGCCGGGCGCCCGCGCGCGGCTCGGATCATCTCCGCGACGCGCGTCCCGCCGAACTCGGCGCCTCCCACCAGGCGATCCAGCAGGCGGTCCGCCCGCCGGGAGTCGGGCACCACCGCCACCACGACGTAGAGCCCCGAGCTCGGGATCCCGAGGCTGCGGACCGGCCCGAAGCCGGGCGCCGCGACGAAGTAGGCCCACCGGGTGGACCCGCCACGGGCCGCGCACGTCCCCTCGCCCCGCGCGACGTAGTCGCCGGGGGACGTGGGGGGCCCGGACGCGATCGGCGGCCGGTGGTCCGCGAACACCCGCTGCACCTCCGCCCGGCACCCGGGCGAGGCGAGCAGCCGGCCCAGCGCCGGGCCGGTGGCGGCGAGGTAGAACAGGTCGCTCGGGATCCCCACCGCGGTCGCGTCGACCCAGAGGGCCGCGAGCCCGGCCACCGTGCCGTCCATCCGGACCCAGGCCCGGGGGCGCGGCGATGAAGTACGCCCATCGCGTGGGCCCGTCGCGGGTCGCGCACGTGCCCTCGCCGCGGGCGACGTAGTCCCCGGGGGAGTTCGGCGCGCCGGAGATGAGCGGGGGCCGGTGGTCGGCGAACACCCGCTGCACCTCCGCCCGGCACCCGGGCGAGGCGAGCAGCCGGC
>DATMBJ010000106.1:0-1758 GCA_035559315.1 Actinomycetota bacterium | reverse complement strand
GTCGCCGAACATCGGCAGCATGATGATGACCGTGCCCGCGAGGATCCCCTGCTTCGACAGGGGCAGGGTCACGCGGAGGAACGCGCGGGCCGGGCTCGCCCCGAGATCGAGCGCGCTCTCGACGAGGCTCGGGTCGATCCGCTCGAGCGCCGCGAACAGCGGGAGGATGAGGAAGGGCACCCACCCGTACACCAGGCCGAGGATCACGGTCGATGGACGCCCGTCGAGCCACGAGCCCGGCTCCAGGAAGCCCGTCGCGGCGAGGACGCGGTTGACGAGCCCGTCGTCCTGCAGGAGGTTCACCCAGGCGAAGATCCGCATCAGGTAGGGGACCCAGAAGGGGATGATCATGAGCATCAGGAACGCGTTCCGCGGTCGGCCGCGCAGGCGGGACATGTAGTAGGCCACCGGGTACCCCACGACCAGACACAGGCCGACCGCGAGCGCCACGTAGGAGGTCGTGCGGAGGAAGACCTCCCGGAAGACCCCGTCCGTGCGCGCGAGACCGTCCAGGACGTAGGAGAACGCGTCCGGCTGCCAGTACAGGGGGTTCCACTCCGGGATCGAGGAGCCGAAGATGGGGTCCAGGCGACCGGCGGCCGTCGCCGCGATCGCGTAGAAGGGCACGACGAACAGCGCGACGAGCCAGACGACCCCGGGGAGCGAGATCGCCGGCCAGAACCCGCG
The DNA here is from genome assembly GCA_035559315.1 of Actinomycetota bacterium. Taxonomy (GTDB): domain Bacteria; phylum Actinomycetota; class UBA4738; order UBA4738; family HRBIN12; genus DATLZM01. The sequence goes on along the minus strand of DATMBJ010000106.1, from coordinate 1,071 downwards.
CGGGTACAGGGCCTCGATGCCGCCGACCGGAGCCCTCGCCCGCGCCATGCTCGCGCGGATCGTAGCTCCCCCGTCCGAACCACGCCGGGCGTCGTCCGTGACCGAAGGTCACGTTCCGCCCTCCGCCCTGCCTTGACAGGCCCGACCCTCGGGCGGATAAGAAGCGCGGCTTCCCCGCCCCGAGGGCGGGCCACGCTGGCAAGGGGGACGCACATGACCCGGCGTGACGGTTGGGAACGGCCCGCGCGTCTCACGCGCCGGGACTTCCTCCGGCGGTCGGTGGTCGCGGGCCTCGGCATGGCCGCGCTCACGGCGCTCGCGTCCTGCCGGGAGCGGACGCCGCCGACGTCGGGGGGTGGTCGACCGACGGTGCCCGGGCTGGCGGCGCCCGACCGGCCAGCGACGTTGCCCGTCTTCGACGACCTGCCGCCCATCGAGGACGGCCTGGCCCCCGAGCCGGGGCCGCTGCGCATCTTCAACTGGAACGACTACATCTACAAGAAGGTCCTCAAGGCCTTCGAGGCCGAGTACGGGGTCGAGATCGAGTACACGCAGTTCACGGGGATGAACGAGGCGATGGCGAAGGTGCAGAACGACACCGTCCGCTTCGACCTCTTCTTCCCAACCATCGAGAACCTCCCTAAGCTCGTCGCCGCGAAGAAGCTCCAGCCGCTCAACCACTCGTACCTGCCGAACCTGCGGAACGTGTGGCCGCGGCTGCGGGACCCGTGGTACGACCGGGGTTCCCGGTACTCGGTCCCCTATATGACGTGGAAGACGGGGATCGGGTACCGTCGGGACCACGTCGACGATCCCGGTGCGCTTCCCATGCCGTTCGACATCTACTGGGACGAGCGGTGGCGTGGGAAGGTGAACCTCCTCGACGAGTACCGGGAGACGATCGGCATGGCGCTCATCCGGATCGGCGTAGGGGATATGAACACCACCGACGAGGACGCCATCCGGCGGGCGGGCGAGGCCCTCTCGCAGCTCAACGACCTCGTGGACGTCAAGGTCGCTCCCGGCGACTACCAGAAGATCGCGGAGGGCCAGGCGTGGGTCACGTACTCG
>DATMBJ010000105.1:0-13718 GCA_035559315.1 Actinomycetota bacterium | reverse complement strand
GGGCGGCGCGCCTCGGCCCGCGCCGCGAGCCCGCGGACCAGGAGCAGGAACACCACGGCCGTCCCGGTCAAGACGTAGGCCCACCACATCGCCGGCCGGACCGTATCGGTCCCGGCCCAGGGAGGTTCACCTGCCGCCCGTCGACGGGTGCGGGGGACCGCCGGGCCGGCGTTACCCGACCGGCTCCAGGTACGGGCGGAGGTCCTCCAGGGCGTCGAGGCGCCGGTCGAGCTCCCGGGCCTCGTCGTCGGAGAGCGCCGGCTGCGGGGCGCGGGGGGCGCCCCCCGGGAGGCCGCGGCGCCGGCAGAGGTGCTTGATCGCGCCCAGGTAGGGCAGCCCGGCCAGGGCGGTCTGGAGCCGGGTCAGGGTCCGCTGGAGCCGGGCGGCCTCCTCGAGCCTCCCGGCCCGCCAGGCCCCGTACACCGCCACCACGAGCTCCGGGCAGGCGCTCGCGATCGCCGAGACCGCCCCCCGGGCCCCGACGACGAGCGCGGGGAGCACGACCGCGTTGTTCCCCGCGTAGACCTCGACGGCGGGCTCGGCGGCCAGGTACTCCCCGATCCGTCCCACCGAGTCCCCCGTGTCCTTCACCCCGAGGACGTTCCCCACCTCCCGAACCAGGCGCACGACCGTCTCGACCCCCACCGAGTACCCGACCCGCTCGGGGTTCTCGTAGACGTAGTGGCCCATCGCCGGGGCGGCCTCGGCGATCGCCCGGAAGTGGCGGAGGAGGTCGGCGCGCCGGTAGGCGAAGAAGTAAGGGGCCACGGACGCCTCGGCCCGCACCCCGAGGGAGGCGGCGTGCCTCGCGAGGTCGCACGCCGTGCGGGTGTCGGCCGCCCCGCAGTGGGCGAGGACCGGGACCCGGCCGCCGAGGTGCTCGACCGCGAAGGCCAGGGCCTCCTTCCGCTCCTCGGGGTCCATCAGGAGCCCCTCGCCGGCCGTCCCCAGCAGGAACAGGCCGTGGACGCCGCGCTCGGCCTGGAGGTCGAGGAGCGCAGCCCACGCGCCGCGGTCGACCTCGCCGTCGGGACGGAACGGCGTCACGAGCGAGCAGACGATCCCGGCCGGCGCCCGCCCCGGGTCGCCGGGCGCCCCCGCGTCGGTCCGCGCCGTCGCGCCCGCCACGTCGTCCACGACGGGGCTACTTGGGGGCGAACAGGTCGAGGATCCGCTCGACGTGGTGGGGGGCGGCGGGGCGGAGGAGCGGCACCTGGACCCCCGCGTCCCGGTACCGCTGGACCCGGGCCACCACCTCGTCGGGGGTGCCGGACGCGGTGAGGTTCTCCACGTAGTCGTCGGGGACGGCCTCGATCAGCGCCTGCTTCCCGCCGCGCCGCCAGGCCTCCTCGAAGATCGGGATGTCCTCCTCCCGCATCCACGGCTCGCCCACGACCTTCTTGGGCTTGATGATGAACGGGAGCTGGATCGGGTCGAGCTTGCTCGCCACCTCCCAGCGGATCGCGTCGAGGGCCTTGCGGTGGTCGTCCTCGACCGAGGTGTTGATGATCTGCCAGACCTGGAACGTGGACCAGTCCCGGCCCGCCTCCTCGCAGGCCTCTCGGACGATCCGGATCGCGTTCGCCGTGTACTCGGGGGAGCAGGTGGCGTTGAGGAGGACGCCGTCCCCGATCCGGCCGGCGATCCGCAGCCCCGTCCTGCTGGTCGCCGGGATGAACAGCGGGACGTAGGTCCGCGTGGGCGTGAAGCTGATCCTGACCCCGTCGAAGTTGACGTGGTCGCCGTGGTAGGAAACTTCCTCGCCGGTGAGGATCAGGCGGATGGCCTCGACCCACTCGACCAGGCTCCGGGCGGGGTCGGCGCGGGGGAGCCCGTGGCGCTTCGCGTGCGTGTGCGTGCAGGCGCCGGGTGCCATCATCATCCTGCCGCCGGTGAGCTCGTCGAGGGCGGCGAGGGTCTGGGCCATCACGAGGGGGGTCCGCAGGCGCACGATCTGCGTGCAGCCCAAGGTCATCCGCTCGGTGCCCAGCCCGATCGTGGCGAGGGAGGTGACCGAGTCCCGCACCAGTTCGATCGTCTCGGAGAAGAAGCCGACCTCGAAACCGCGCTCCTCGGCCTGGCGGAAGGCCACGGCGAGGTCGCGGGGGGTCATGGTCGGGTCGTAGCCGGCGGCGAAGCCGATGCGCTCCATCACCTCGTCCCCTGGTCGACGGCCCGGCCTCCCGGGGGGAGGGCGAGCCGCCGCGGAGGCGCCGGCGACGCGGCCCCCAGGCCCGGCCGGGAGCGGATATATCTTAAGCTTTAGATACCTGAGAGGGCGGCCGGCGTCAAGCCCAGGAGGGATCGGGATGGCGGAGAACAGGCGGCAGGACCACGTCGACCACATCGTGCGGCAGTGGAACCGCGAGCGGCCGGACCTCGACGTCTCCCCGATGACCGTGATCGCCCGGATGTCGAGGCTGTCGCGGTTCTTCGAGCGGAGCATCGAGGAGGTCCTGGCCCGGCACGGCCTGAACGAGTCCCAGTTCGGCGTGCTCGCCGCCCTCCGCCGTGCGGGCCCGCCCTTCTGCCTGTCGCCGACCCAGCTCTACAACTCGCTGCTGATCTCCTCGGGCGCGATGACCAACCGGCTGGAGCGCCTGACCGCGATGGGGCTCGTCGAGCGGATCCCGGACCCGAAGGACCGGCGGAGCGTGCTCGTGGCGCTCACCCCGGCCGGGCGGAGGGTGGTGGACGAGGCGCTCACGGCCCACGTGGAGAACGAGCACCGGCTGCTGGCCTCGCTCAGCGAGGGGGAGCGCCGCACGCTCGCCCGGCTCCTCCGGAAGCTCCTCCTGGGGTTCGAGGACGAGCGCCAGCTCTCCGCCCCGATCGACTCGGTGCCGCTGCCGGGCTAGGGAGGGCCCGGGGATGCACCGCCCCGCGGGGACCGGCGCGTCACCGCGCGCTCCAGCCCCCGTCCACGAGGAGGTGCTGGCCGGTGATGTAGGAGGCGGCGGGGGAGGCCAGGAACACGACGGCCCCCACCACGTCCTCCGGCACCCCCACGCGGCCGAGGGGCGTCCGCTCCTCGACCCACCGGCGGTTCTCCTCCCGCTCCAGCCAGGCCGCGTTGAGGTCGGTCCGGATGTAGCCGGGTCCCACCGCGTTCACCCGGACCTCCGGGGCCCATCGGACCGCGAGGGCCCGGGTCATCTGGACCAGGGCCGCCTTGCTCGCCTGGTAGACGGTGGGGGCGCCGGTGACCACCTGGGCGGCGAGGGACGCGACGTGGACGATGGCCCCCGCGCCCGCCGTCCGCATCCGGAGCCCCACCTCCTGCGAGAGGAAGTAGGCGGCCCGGAGGTTCGTGGCGAGCACGAGGTCGAACTCCTCGGGGGAGAGGTCCGGCGGCTCCTTGCGGACGATGACGCCGGCGGCGTTGGCGAGCACGTGGACCCGTCCCTTCCAGGCCCACGCCGTCCCCGCCGCCCGCGCGACCGCCGGGACCTCGGCGAGGTCGGCCACGACCGGGAGGAAGTCCCGACCCAGGCCCCGGACCTCGTCCCCGAGCGCGTCGAGGGCCTCCCGGGTCCGCGCCACCCCGACCACGTCGGCCCCGGCCCGGGCCAGGCCGAGGGCGACGGCCCGACCGATCCCGCGGCTCGCGCCGGTCACGAGGGCCACCTGCCCGCCGAGGTCGATCTCCCACACGGTCCGCCTCCTCCCGCCCGGGGGCCCTAGTGTATCTTGATGTCAAGATGGATTCGCCGCGGGCGGGACGGGGGGAGGCGGGGCCCCCGTGGGTCGGCCGGCGGCTCCGCCGGCGCGAGGACGAGCGGCTGCTGCGGGGGCGGGGCCGGTTCGTGGCCGACCTGTCGATCCCCGGGCAGCTCCACGCGGCCTTCGTCCGGAGCCCCCTGGCCCACGCCCGGATCGGCGCCATCGACGCGTCGGCGGCGCTCGCGACGCCCGGCGTCGTGGCGGTGTTCACCGCGGCCGACCTGCCCCCGGGGCCGATGCCGCCGTTCCTGTGGGACGCGCCGCCGGCCGGGCTCGTGGAACGGCTCCGCCCGCTCCTCCGGCCCTGCCACCCCCCGCTCCTCCCGGCCGACCGGGCCCGGTTCGCCGGGCAGGCCCTGGCGGTGGTGGTGGCGGAGAGCCGCTACGCGGCCGAGGACGGGGCCGAGCGCGTGGCGGTGGACCTCGAGCCGCTCCCGCCGGTCCCCGACGTCGAGGCCGCCCTCCACCCCGACGCCCCCCGGCTCCACGAGGGCTGGGACGACAACGTCGCGGTTCGGTTCACGGTCCGGGCGGGGGACCCCGAGGCCGGGCTGGCCCGCGCCGCGGTGGTGGTCGAGGAGCGGTTCTGGGTCCAGCGCCAGGCCGGGCTCCCGATGGAGACCCGCGGCGCGGTGGCGGTCCACGAGGGCGGGCGGCTCACGCTGTTCTCGGCGACCCAGAACGCCCACCCCCTCCGCCGCGCGATGAGCCGGGTCTCGGGGCTCCCCGAGGAGCGGATCCGGGTGATCGCGCCCGACGTGGGCGGGGGGTTCGGGACCAAGGGGGTCCTGTACCCGGAGGACCTCATCGTAGGGCTCCTCGCGATCCGCCTCGGACGGCCGGTGAAGTGGGTCGAGGACCGGCTGGAGCACATGCAGAGCGCGATCCACGCCCGCGAGCAGACCCACCGGGTCCGGCTGGGGGTGGACGCCGAGGGCCGGATCACGGCGCTCGTGGACCGGTTCGTTGTGGACTGCGGGGCGTTCAACCCCCTGGGCCTGGTCGTCCCGTACAACACCATCGCCCACCTCCCGGGCCCCTACCGGGTGCCGGCGTTCGAGGCGGAGGGGACCGGCGTGGTCACCACGAAGGTGCCCACCGCGCCGTACCGGGGCGCCGGCCGGCCCGAGGCGGTCTTCGCCATGGAGCGGGCCCTGGAGCGGGCGGCCCGGGCGCTCGGGATGGACCCCGTCGAGCTCCGCCGGCGGAACCTCCTCCGCCCCGACGAGCTCCCCCACGACCTCGGGTTCCCCTACCGGGACGGGGAGCCCGCGGTCCTCGACCCCGCCGACTACCCCGCGCTCCTCGAGGCGGCGGTCGGGCTCCTCGGGGGAGAGGAGCTCGCGCGCCGCGCGGAGGAGGAGGCCCGGCGGGGCCGGCTGGTCGGGACCGGGGTCGCGTGTTACGTGGAGGGGACCGGGATCGGGCCGTTCGAGGGCGCCCTGGTGGAGGTGGCCACCGACGGGGGCGTGTCGGTCCGGACCGGCGCGTGTTCCCAGGGGCAGGGCCACGAGACCGTGTTCGCCCAGGTGTGCGCCGACGCCCTCGGGGTGGAGCCGGGCCGGGTGGCGGTGACCGTGGGCGACACCGAGGGCCTGGAGCGAGGGTGGGGGACCGTGGCGAGCCGGAGCGCGGTCGTGGCCGGCAACGCCGTGGCGGCCGCGGCCCGGCGCGTGCGCGAGCGGCTCCTCCGGGCGGCCGCCGAGGCGCTGGAGGCCGCGCCCGAGGACCTCGAGCTCGCCGGGGACCGCGTCGCGGTGGCCGGCGCGCCGAGCCGGGCGGTGGCCCTCGCAGAGCTCGCGGCCCGCGACCCCGAGGTCCTCCGCGCCACCGAGTACTTCGAGCCGCCCCGGGTGACCTGGGCGGCGGGGGTCCACGCCGCCCAGGTCTCGGTGGATCCCGAGACCGGCGAGGTCCGGGTGCTCGGGTACGCCGTGGCGCACGACTGCGGGCCGCTCCTCAACCCCACGATCGTGGACGGCCAGGTCCGGGGTGGGGTCGCCCAGGGGATCGCCGGTGCCCTCTACGAGGAGGTCGCCTACGACGACCGGGCGCAGCTCCTGTCCGCGACCCTCGCCGACTACCTCGTGCCCACCGCGGTCGAGATCCCGCCGGTCCGCCTGGCCCACCTGGAGACGCCCTCGCCGACGAACCCGCTCGGCCTGAAGGGGCTGGGGGAGGGGGGCGCGATCCCCGGCCCCGCCGCGATCGCCAACGCGGTGGAGGACGCCCTGCGGCCCTACGGCGCGGTGGTCCGCCGGACGCCGCTCAGCCCGCCCGCGGTCCGCGCGCTGATCGAGGGGGCGGGCGGCTGACCTGCCCCGGCCCTAGCGCCGGGCGCCGGGGAACAACAGGTCCACCCCGCGGGCCGCGGTCTCGGGCCAGCGACGGGTGACGACCTTGGTCCGGGTGTAGAAGCGCACCCCGTCCGGCCCGTGGATGTGGGCGTCGCCGAACAGCGACTGCTTCCAGCCCCCGAACGAGTAGAAGGCGAGGGGCACCGGGATCGGGACGTTGATCCCGACCATCCCCACCTCGATCTCCTCCTCGAACCGCCGCGCCGCGTGGCCGTCGCTCGTGAAGATGGCGGTGCCGTTGCCGTACGGGTTCGCGTTCACGAGCGCGATCGCCTCGTCCAGGCTCTCCGCCCGGAGCATCACCAACACCGGCCCGAAGATCTCGTCGCGGTAGATCGTCATCGACGGCGTGACGCGGTCGAACAGGCAGGGCCCGACGAAGAACCCATCCTCGTGGCCCTGGACCTTGAGGTCGCGGCCATCGATCGCGAGCTCGGCCCCCTCGCGGAGCCCGGTCTCGATGTAGCCGAGCACCTTGTCGCGGGCCTCGCCGGTGACCAGGGGGCCCATCTCGGCCTCGGGGTCGGTCCCCGGGCCCACGCGGAGCTTCGCCACCCGCTCCCGGATCTTCTCGACCAGGGCGTCGCCCGCGTCCCCCACCGCGACCAGGGCCGCGATCGCCATGCACCGCTGCCCGGTGGAGCCGTACGCGGCGCTCACCGCCTGGTCGGCGGCGAAGTCGAGGTCGGCGTCGGGGAGCACCACCATGTGGTTCTTCGCGCCGCCCAGGGCCTGGACCCGCTTCCCGTGGGCCGCCGCGGTCTCGTAGATGTACCGGGCGACCGGCGTGGAGCCCACCGAGCTCACCGCGGCCACCCGGGGGTGCGCGAGGAGGGCGTCCACGGCGACCTTGTCGCCCTGGACCACGTTGAACACGCCGTCGGGCAGGCCGGCCTCCTTGAGGAGCTCGGCCTGGAGGAGGGAGGCCGACGGGTCCTTCTCGGAGGGCTTGAGCACGAAGGTGTTCCCGCAGGCGATCGCGATCGGGTACATCCACATCGGGACCATGGCCGGGAAGTTGAACGGCGTGATCCCGACGCAGACCCCCAGCGGCTGGCGGATCGAGTAGGTGTCGATGTTCGTGGAGACGTTCTCCGAGAACTCGCCCTTGAGCAGGTGGGGGATCCCGCAGGCGAACTCAACCACGTCGATGCCCCGCCGGATCTCGCCCATCGCGTCGGCCCGGACCTTCCCGTGCTCGCTCGAGATGACCCGCGCCAGCTCCTCGGTGTGGGCCTCGAGCAGCTCGCGGTAGCGGAACATGATTGCGGCCCGCGCGGTGAGCGTGGAGCGTCGCCACCCCTCGAAGGCGCGGGCCGCCGCGTCGACGGCCCGGTCCACGACGGCGGCGTCGGCGAACGCGACCCGCGCCGTGACCCTCCCGGTCGCGGGGTCGTACACGTCGCCCATCCGCTCCGGGGAGCCCTCCTCCCGCCGGCCGTCGATCCAATGGGGGATCACCCGTACGTCCATCCCAACCTCCCGGTCGCCCTCGTCTCCGCGCTCCCCACGATGCGACGCCCCTCCGCGGGTCCCATGATGCGACGCCCCGCGCCCGGCGACGACCCCCTCACGTGAGCCAGCACGCCGCGACGTGCTGCGGCGCCTTCTCCTCGAGCGGCGGCTCCTCGGCCGCGCACCGCTCGACCGCGATCGGGCAGCGGGTGTGGAACCGGCAGCCCCCCGGCGGCTCGACCGGGTTCGGGATCTCCCCGCGCAGCACCGTGCGGCCGCGCGCCCGCTGCACGCGGGGGTCGGGGATCGGCACCGCGGAGAGCAGGGCCCGCGTGTAGGGGTGGCGGGGATCGCGGTACAGCTCGTCCCGGTCCGCGAGCTCGACCAGCTTCCCGGCGTACATCACCGCGATCCGGTGGGAGATGTGGCGGACCACGGAGAGGTCGTGGGCGATGAACAGGTAGGTGAGCCCCAGCCGCTCCTGGAGGTCCTGCATCAGGTTCACGACCTGGGCCCGGATCGAGACGTCGAGCGCGGACACCGGCTCGTCCGCCACGATCAGGTCCGGCTCCAGGGCCAGGGCCCGGGCGATCCCGATCCGCTGGCGCTGGCCGCCGGAGAACGCGTGGGGGTAGCGCCCCGCGGCGTCCGCCGGGAGCCCGACGAGCTCCAGGAGCTCCGCCACCCGGTCCTCGGCGTCCTCGATGCGCCGGACCAGGCCGTGGACGAGGAGCGGCTCGGCCACGATGTCGAGGACCCGCATCCGCGGGTTCAGGCTGGCGTAGGGATCCTGGAACACGAGCTGCATGTCCCGCCGGAGCCGGCGGAGCTCCTCCCCGCGGAGCTCGGTGATGTCGCGGCCCTTGAACCAGATCCGCCCGGCGGTGATCGGCACCCGGCGGAGGATGGCCCGGCCGGTGGTGGTCTTGCCGGAGCCGGACTCGCCGACCAGCCCGAGGGTCTCCCCCCGGCGGATCTCGAACGAGACGTCGTCGACGGCGTGCACGACCCGACGGCGCCGGCCCCAGGCCCCGCCCAGGGGGAAGTGCACGGTGAGCCCCTCCACCCGGAGCAGGGGCTCACCCGTGCGAGGTTCCGGCTCCCGCCTCTTCTCCGACACGCCTACCGAACGCATGCCAGCACGCGACCTCCCGTCCGTCGTGGTCCTCGAGCGGCGGCATCTCCGCCGGGCATCGCTCGTCCGCGAGCCTGCACCGGGGATGGAAGGGGCAGCCGGGCGGGGGGTGGATCAGGTCCGGCGGCGACCCGTCGATCCCCTGGAGCCGCGACTCCACCCGGTCCAGGCGCGGCGTCGAGCGGAGCAGCCCCTCCGTGTAGGGGTGCCCAGGCCGGGAGAACACCTCCTCCGCGGTCCCGGTCTCCACGATGTGGCCGGCGTACATCACGGCGATCCGGTGGCAGACCTGGGCCACGACACCGAGGTCGTGGCTGATCAGGAGCACCGCGATCCCGAGCCGCCGCTGGAGCTCCGCCAGGAGCTCGAGGATCTGCGCCTGGATCGTCACGTCCAGGGCCGTGGTGGGCTCGTCCGCGATCAGCAGCTCGGGCTCGCACGCCAGGGCCATCGCGATCAGCATCCGCTGCCGCATCCCGCCCGAGAACTCGTGGGGGTACTGGTCGACGCGCTGCTCGGGGAAGGCGATGCCGACCATGTCGAGCAGCTCGACCGCCCGCCGCCGGGCCTGGTCCCTCCCGATCCCGAGGTGATGGCGGAGCACCTCGCCGATCTGGAAGCCCACGGTGAACAGGGGGTTCAACGAGCTCATGGGATCCTGGAACACGATCGCGATCTCCCGGCCCCGGATCCCCGCGAGGTGGCGCTCGCCCCTCGGCCCCAGGAGCGACCGCCCCTTCCACCGGATGTCGCCCCCGGTGATCCTCCCCGGGAGGCGGATCAGGCCCATCAGCGCGAGCGCGGTCACGCTCTTCCCGGACCCGGACTCGCCGACCAGGCCCAGGGTCTCCCCGGCGTCGATCCGGAACGAGACCCCCCGGACGGCGTGCGCCACGCCGCGGCGCGTGAAGAACTTGACGTGGAGGTCCTCCACCTCGAGGAGCCGGCCGCCCGGCGGCACCCGACCGTCCGCGCCGGCCACGCTCACACCGTCCCCTGGGCCGCCCGCTGGCTGGTCGCCGCCGCGAACCGCTTCTCGCGCTCCTGGGGATCGGCGGCGACCCGGAGCCAGCTCGCCAGGAGGTTGACGCCGAGCACGGTGAGCGCGATCGCCAGGCCCGGGAACGTCACGAGCCACCACGCGCTGAACAGGTAGTTCTTGCCCTGGGAGACCATGAGCCCCCACGAGGCCTGCGGGGGCTGGATCCCGAGGCCGAGGAACGACAGGGCGGCCTCGGCGAGGATGATCCGGGCGAACTCGAGGACGGCCAGCGTGAGCAGGGGCGAGGCCAGGTTCGGGAGGATGTGGCGGAGGACGACCCGCCGGGGCCGGCACCCCACGATCTCGGCGGCGTCCACGTAGGGCGTCTCCTTCACCGAGAGCACGACCCCCCGGGTCATCCTGGCGTAGACCATCCACCCGTTGAGCGCGAGGACCGCGATCACGGAGGTCGCGCTGGGCTGGATCACCGCGAGGATCACGAGCGCGAGGAGCAGCCCGGGGAACGCGACCTGGGTGTCGACGATCCGCATGATCACCGAGTCCCACCGCCCGCCCTTGTAGCCGGCGATGAGGCCCATGAGGGTCCCGAAGGTCCCGGCCAGCAGGACCACCGAGCCGCCGACGAGGAGCGTCACGCGGGTGCCGTAGATGATCCGGGAGAGGATGTCCCGGCCCTGCTCGTCGGTCCCGAGCGGGAACCGGGCGCTGCCGCCCTCGGCCCAGGCCGGCGGCCGCAGGCGGTCGCCGAGGGCGCCCGCCGTCGGGTCGTGGGGGGCGAGGAGGGGCGCGAGGATGGCCACGAGCACGAGCCCCACGACCACGAGGAGCCCGAACAGCCCGACCTTGTCGCCCCACAGCTCGGAGAGCGCGCCCCGGAGGGCCCGGAGGACCTCGTAGGGACGACCCCCGAGGAGCTCCCGCCGTCGCCCGGCCCGCACCCGCTCCTGCGTCCGCATCGCTAGGCGAGCTTGATCCGGGGGTCGATCGCCTTGTACAGGATGTCGACGATCACGTTCACCACCACGACCATCACCGCGACCACGAACACGATCCCCTGGAGGAGGAACAGGTCCTGCCGCTCGATCGACTGCATCGCGAGGAACCCGACGCCGGGCCACTGGAAGACGAACTCCACGATCACCGAGTAGCCGGCGAGGGCCCGGATGAACTCCCAGCCTGAGAGCGTGAGGGCGGGGATCGCGGCGTTCCGCAGGGCGTGCACCCCGACCACCCGGGCGAAGGGGATCCCCTTGGCCAGTGCCATCTTCACGTACTGCTGGTTCAGCTCGTCGATCATCGAGGAGCGGACGATCATCGCCAGGCGGCCCACGGCCGGGAGGGCGAGGGTGAGGACCGGCATGATCATGTGCTTGGGCGAGCCGCCCCCGAGCGGCGGCAGGACCTTGAGCTCCACGGCGAACACGAGGATCAGGAGCAGCCCCAGCCAGAACTGCGGGATCGAGAGCCCGATCAGGCTCAGCACCACCGTGACCCGGTCCAGGGCGCCGCCCGGCCGGAGCGCGGCGAGCACCCCGAGGGGGACCGCGAGCGCGACCATCAGCAGCATCGCCGGGATCACGAGCGTGAAGGTCCTCGGGAGGTGCTCGAGGACGATCTCCATCACCGGCCGGTGCTGCCAGAAGGACTCCCCGAAGTCGAGCCGGGCCAGGTCCTCGAGGTAGTCCACGAACTGGACCGGGATGGGCCGGTCGAACCCGAGGCGGTGCTCGAACTCCGCCCGCTGCTCCGCGGTCGCCTCGAGCGGGAGGAGGACGTCGACCGGGTCGCCCACCAGGCGGGTGACCACGAAGACCACGATGGTCACCCCCAGGACCACGAGCAGCCCCTGCGCGATCCTCCTGACCGCGAACCGGCCCATCCCAGCCACCGAACCGAACCCTATCCCGTGACCGCCATCTCCTTCACGAGGAGCTTCGCGTCCACCCGCGGCTGCCAGGACAGCCGCTCGCTCATCCCGTAGGTGTCGTTGATGTTCAGGAGGAACACGAAGTACGCGCCGTCGCAGGCGATCTTCGTGGCCTCCGCGTAGAGCGCCTCGCGCCGGTCGGGGTCGGTCTCCACCAGGGCCTGGTCGAGGAGCTCGGCCAGCCGCTCGTCGTCGTTCGAGGCCCCGATGCCGTCCTTGTGGTAGTAGGCGCCGAGGTTCCGGCTCGCATCGAGCAGCTCGTTGGAGCTCGTCACGAACACGGCGTCCGGGCGCACCTCCCCGAACAGACGGTTGAGGTACTCGTCGAACTCGAAGATGCGGAGCTTGGTGTCGATCCCGACCGCGTCCCAGTACCCGGCCACGGCCTCGAGCAGCTCCCCGTCCTTGAGCCAGCGGCCGCGCTCGCCGACCAGCTCGATCGTCGCGCCCTCGGCCCCGGCCTCGCGGAGCAGCTGCCGCGCCCGGTCCGGGTCGTACGGGTAGGGCTGGAGCTCCTCGTTGAACCCGGTCCACGACGGCGACAGGATCTGGCAGGCGTCCACGGTCGCGTTGCCCGCGAACAGGTCGTTCGCCAGGGCGTCCTTGTCCACCGCCAGGTTCAACGCCTGGCGGACCCGGACGTCGGCCGTGACCCCCTCCTCCACGTTGAGGATGATGACGGGGTGCTCCAGGCCCTGCACGGCCGCCGCCTGCTTCCCGGCGCCCTCCACGGTCGCCACGTCCTCGGGCAGGAGGTTCGTGATCAGGTCGAACTCGCCGGAGAGGAGCCCGGCGAGCCGGGTCCCGGCCTCGGCCACGAACCGGAACGTCACGCGGTCGATCGCCGGCGCCCCGCCCCAGTAGTCGGGGTTGGCCTCGAGGGTCACGTGGTCGCCCCGGACCCACTCCACGAACCGGTAGGGGCCGGTCCCGACCGGGTTCTCCGCGAAGTCCGCCTCCTGGGAGGCCTCCGGGGGGACCATCTTCATCCAGTACATCCGGGCCGGCAGGACCGGGTCGGGGCCGCTCGTCAGGATGTCCACCGTGAGGTCGTCCACCTTCTCGGCACCGGTGATCGTCCCGAAGAACGAGCCGGCCTGCTCGGACTCGAAGGCGGGGTCGATGATCCGCTCGACGCTGTGGACGACGGCGTCCGCGTTGAACGGCTCCCCGTTCTGGAACGTGATGCCCTCCCGCAGCGTGAACCGCCAGGTCGTGGGGTCGACCTGCTCCGGGAAGTCCGCCGCGAGCCCGGGCTGGAGGTCTCCCTGGGGCGTGCGGACCATGAGCGTCTCGTAGATGTTGTCGTTCACCGCGCGCTCGCCGCCGTCGTCGCGGAGCTGCGGGTCGAGGGTCGTCGGCTCGGAGCCGATCGCGATCGTGATCTCGACCGGCGCCTCCGGACCCTCGGGCGCCTCCTCCGCGCCGGTGTCGCACGCCGCGCCCACCAGCGCGAGGAGCGCGAGCAGAGCGATGGAACGGACCAGCCTCGACACGGGCCACCCCCCTTTCGCCTCGATCCCGATGCGAGGTATCTTGACGTTTAGATGTCGGCCGAGTCAAGACAGGGGCGCGTCGTCGTGGGCCTCACCGGGGGCCCCGGCGCCGCGTTCGGCGTCCGGCTCCTGGAGGTCCTGGCTGGCCTCCCGGTCGAGACCCACCTGGTGATGTGCCGGTGCGCATCCCGCGCCATCGCCCGCGAGACCGGACGCGTGCCCGACGAGGTCCGGGGCCTGGCCGACCGGGTGTACGCCGAGCGGAACCAGGCGGCCCGGATCTCGAGCGGCTCGTTCCTGACCCTCGGGATGGCGATCGCCCCCTGCAGCGCCTCCACGCTGGCCTCGATCGGCCTGGGCCTCGCCATGAACCTCGTCCACCGGGCCGCGGACGTCACGATCAAGGAGGGGCGGCCGCTCGTGCTGCTGGTCCCCGGCGGGGGGCTCGGCCCCTTCCGCGCCGAGGCGCTGGGGCGTCTGGAGCGGACCCCCGGGGTCTCGCTCGTGCGCCCCGCGGGGGGCGAGCCCGCATCGGTCGAGGCCGCGGTCCACGAGGTCGTCGCGCGGTTGGGCGTGGGTGCCTAGCGGGTCGGGGCGGCGGGCGGGCGGCCCGCCCGGGCCC
>DATMBJ010000104.1:0-24677 GCA_035559315.1 Actinomycetota bacterium | reverse complement strand
GCCTCCTCGGGGGTCCGGACGAGGCGCTGCCGCGGGCGCCGCACGCCGTAGAGCTCGAGCAGCCTCCCCGCCCGGACCTCGTCGAGCGGCCCCGAGACCCCCCGCAGCAGCGCGAGCGCGGCCCGCCGGTTCGGGTGCGGGCGCCCGTCCGGCCCCCGCCGGGCGCGGGCGTCCTGGAGGTCCACGAGGGCCCGGATGGCGCCGGCGGCCGCCCGGTGGCCCTGGAGGAACGGGATACCGGCCTCCCGCACGAACGCCTTCGCCTGGGCCGAGTACGCGAGCGGGCTCATCGCGATCGAGCAGAACCGGACCCCGGTCTCGCGCTCGAGCTCGCGGGCCCGTCGCAGTAGGGGCTCGGCCCAGACGCCCTCGCCCTCGAGCCTCGGGGGGAACGCGTCGAACCCGATGAGGCCGACCGCGGGGTCGGCGGCGAGCGCCTCGAGCGCGCCGACGTACCTCTGGACCTCCACGGCCGCCTGGCCGGTCACGTCGAGCGGGTTGTTCTGGCCCGCGAAATCGGGCAGGGCCCGGCGGAGCTTCCGCCGGGTCGCCGGCGAGAACGTCGGCAGCTCCAGGCCGGCCGCGCCCGCGGCCTCCGCGAAGAGCGTGCAGGCCCCGCCCGACTGGAACGCCGCCGCGATCCCCCGGGTCCGGAGCCGGCGGTGCCGGGAGAGCAGCACGGCCGCCTCGAACATCGCCACCGGGTCCTCCACGAGGACCGCCCCGTTCCCGCGGAGCCAGGCGTCGCGGAGGGCCGCGTCGCCCGCCAGGGCCCCCGTGTGGGCGACGATCGCGCGGCGGGCGGCCTCGCTCCGCCCGGCCGGGGCGCAGATCACGACGGGCTTGCCCGCGGCACGGAGGGCCCGGAGCCCCCGGCCGATCGCCTCGGCGTCCCGGACGGTCTCGAGGTAGGCGCAGACGAGCTCGGTGGCAGGGTCCTCCGCGGCCCAGCCGAGCAGGTCGCCCAGGCCGAGCACCGCCTCGTTCCCCACCCCGACCAGGATCCGCAGGCCGAGCCCGCGGTCCGAGGCCATCTGCCCCATGGTCCAGGCCACGGTCCCGCTCTGGGAGATCACCGCGACCCCGCCCGGGATCGGGTCGGAGGGCGGCGTCGTGCCGTAGGGCGCCACCCGGTCCACGTGGTTGACGAAGCCCTCGACGTTGGGCCCGAGCACGGGCAGGCGGTGCCGGCGCGCGACCGACGCGAGCTCCTCCTGGAGCTCCCGCCCCTCGGCGCCGGCCTCGGCGAAGCCGCTCGAGACGACCATCGCCCCGCGGACGCCGGCCCGGCCACACTCGTCGACGACCGCGACCGCCACCCGGGCCGGCACCAGCACGACCGCGAGGTCCACCCGGTCCGGAACCTCGAGGATCGAGCCGAAGCACCGCCGGCCCCAGACCTCCCCGTACTTGGGGTTGACGGGGTACAGCCGGCCGCGGAACCCCACGTGCTCGAGGCTCCGGTGGAACTCGGGCGCCCAGGAGTCGGAGGCCTCCGAGGCCCCGACGATCGCGATGGTCCGCGGCGCGAGCAGCGCGCGGAGCCCGCCGCGGGACCTCGCGCCGGCCCGACCGCCTCGACGGGGGTCGCTCACGTCCCCCCGCGGAAGCGGGCGTCGCGCCAGGCGATCGCCGCCTTGAGCCCCCGCTCCAGCGTGATCCGGCGGAACTCCTCCCGCTGGGGGAGGTTGGCGGCCTCGATCAGCGCGTCGATCTCGGTGTTCGCCGCGAGGGCCCCCCGGAGCCCCGCGAGCTCCCAGGCCCGGTTGACGGCCCGCTTCGTCATCGACACCACGAACGGCTCGTTCTTCGCGATCTCCTCCGCGAGCGAGCGCACCTCCTCGTCGAGCCGCTCGGCCGGCACCACCCGGTTCACCAGGCCGATCCGGAGGGCCTCCTCGGCCGGGACCCGGTCCTCCCCCGTGAACAGGAGCTCCTTCGCCTTCCGGGCCCCCACGACCCAGGGCAGCAGCATCGTCACGACCCCGGAGCCGAACCGGATGTCGGGGTAGCCGAAGCGCGCGTCCTCGGAGGCGACCGCCAGGTCGCAGGCGAGCATGAGGTCCGTCCCCCCGGCCAGGCAGTACCCGTGGACCTGTGCGATGACCGGCTTCGGGTGGTCCCAGATCGCGAGCAGCCGCTCGGTGTCCCGCCGGAGGGCCTCGTGCCACCCAGCGGCGTCCAGCTCCCCGTGCTCGGCGTCCTCGGAGAGGTCGTAGCCCGAGCAGAAGGCCCGCCCGGCCCCGCGGAGGACCACGACGCGGACCGCCTCCTCCCGGGCCGCGTCCCCGAGGGCCCGGGAGAGCGCCTCCAGCAGCTCGCCGTTCAGCGCGTTCAGGACCTCCGGCCGGTTCATCGTGAGGCGCCGGACCGGGCCCAGGTCCTCGACCAGCAGCACGTCGGAGGAGCCCACGGCGCCGTAGCATATCGGTTCGAACGGCGGTTCAAACCGGGCCGACGACCTGAACCCCGGACCGCCCATCGACCGTATCCCCAGACGGCGGCACGCTTGCGCCTCGAGGGAGGCTGTGGTAGCTACGGGTTGAACGGGCGGTCAAACGGGGAGGAGGGGACGCCATGCTGCGACACCCGGCCGAACGCTGGTGCCGGCTCCGGATGAGCCGCCGGGAGTTCCTCCGGCGCACCGCCGCGGGCGTGGCGCTGCCCTCGGCCGCGGCGATCCTCGCGGCCTGCGGGAGGGCGGCGACCACCGGCGGCGGGGGAGGCGAGGAGACGCCCGAGCTCCGGGTGGGCACCCCCGAGAACCCCGTCGAGCTCCAGATCTTCGACGACAACCCGCCGATCGCCGACGGCCTCGAGCCCGAGGGCGGGCCCCTGCGGATCTTCAACTGGGCGGACTACTTCTGGAAGCGGGTCCTGAACGACTTCGGGGAGCGGTACGGCGTCGAGTGGGAGTACGTCACCTTCTACAACATGGAGGAGGCCATCTCGAAGATCGAGACCGGCGAGGCCGACTTCGACGTCTTCTTCCCCACCATCGACGTCCTCCCCGGGCTCGTGGCACGGAAGCTCCTCCAGCCGCTGAACCACTCCTACCTGCCGAACCTGGAGAACGTCTGGCCGTCGCTCCAGGATCCCTTCTACGACAAGGGATCCCGCTACACCGTGCCCTACACGATCTACCACACCGGGATCGGCTGGCGCACCGACATGGTCCCGATGGAGGTCGCGGACCTCGAGGCGATGGACAACCCCTACGACGTCTACTGGAACGAGGACCTCCGCGGGATCGTGGGCCTGTACGACGACTACCGGGAGGCCCTCACCGTGGGCCTGCTCCGCAACGGGATAAAGGACGTGAACACGCAGGACCCCGCGGAGATCCAGACCGCCCAGGACGACCTCCTCGAGCTCGTCGACCTGGTGGACCTCCGGTTCACGATCGACGGGGCCTACGCGAAGCTCCCGGAGGGGGTGTTCGGGCTCCACCAGGCCTGGTCGGGGGACATGGTCGCCACCCCCTACTACTTCCCGAGCGGGGCCGACCCCAGGGTCGCCCGCTACTACTGGCCGGGGCGCGGCCCGGCGGGCGGCACCGTGGGCAACGACTGCCTGGCGATCCCGCGGAACGCGCGGAACCCCGTCCTCGCCCACCACTTCCTGAACTACTACTGCGACTTCAAGGTCGCGATGAAGAACTTCAGCTGGGTCGGGTACCAGCCCCCGCAGAACCGCCTGGACCCCGAGGCCCTCCTCGGCCCGTGGAACGAGAAGGGGTGGGTGGACGGCTACGTCCTCGACACCCTGGCCACGGCCATCGTCTACCCGGAGGACTTCGAGGTCGGCCTCCGCCACGTCGGGCTCCCGGCCCAGGCCGACCAGCTCTGGCAGAACGCGTTCGCGACCGTCAAGGCGGGTGGCTGAGGCGGACCGCCGCGGAGGGCCGGGGGCGACGGCCACCCCCCGCGGGTCGGGGCGGGGGTGAGGTCGGTGGCCGGGCGCGACGCCGGCGTGGTCGGCGAACGCCGCTGGTACTGGCCCGCGTTCGCCGCCCCCGGGATCGCCTGGCTCCTGGTCCTCTTCGTCACGCCCTTCTACGCGGTCATGGCGGTCGCGATGGGGGGCCTGGACCCGATCCTCGGCCAGCCGGTCCCTGCCTGGTGGCCCGGCAGCTGGGACGTCTCCACGCTCCGGCAGGTCACCGACAGCCTGCTCGGGCACCCCCCGCCCCTGTTCCCCAACCTCCAGCCGGTGTTCGTCCGCACCGTGGCCTACGTCTTCGTGGCCACCGCCCTCTGCATCCTGATCGGGTACCCGGTCGCCTACTACATCGCCCGCCACGCCGGGCGGCGGAAGGTCCTGCTGCTCGTGCTCCTGATCGCGCCGTTCTGGATGAGCTACCTCATGCGGATGCTCGCGTGGGTCAACCTCCTCCAGACCGAGGGGTACGTGAACCGCGTGCTCACGTTCCTCCACGTGCTGCCGGAGCCCAGGAACTGGCTGGCGGGCGATCCGGTCGCCGTGGTGCTGGGCCTGGTCTATGGGTACATCCCCTACTTCATCCTGCCGCTGTACGCGGCGCTCGACCGGATCGACCGGAGCCACATCGAGGCCGCCCGGGACCTCGGGGCGAGCCCGGCCCGGACCTTCCTCCGCGTGACGCTCCCGCTCTCCCGCCAGGGGCTCCTCGCGGCGACCGTGATCATCATGCTCCCGATGTTCGGGGACTACTACACCCCCGACCTGCTGTCGGGGAACCCGAACACCTCGATGTTCGGCAACTTCATCAACCAGTTCCTCCACACCCGGTTCGGGCAGCCCCAGGGCGCCTCCCTCACGCTCCTGCTCTCCGCGTTCGTGGCCGTCCTGATGCTCTACTACGTGCTCTCCGTGGCGAGGGCGGCGCGGGAGGCGCGGCGGTGAGCGCCGGGACCACCCTCGCGCCCCCGGCCCCGGCCCACGTCCCCTCCGCGGTCGCGCGCCTCCGTTCCTGGCTCGCGAACCCCTGGGGCCGGCCCCGGTTCCTCGCCCTGTGGACCTGGCTGTACCTCGCGTGGTCCACGGTGCCGGTCCTCGTGGCGATCCGGATCGGGTTCAACCAGGGGCGCTCGCGGAGCACGTTCCAGGGGTGGTCGCTCCGGTGGTACCTCCACGACCCCGAGCTCTCGGTGCTCCACGACGAGTCCCTCCGCCAGGCCCTGCTCCACAGCCTGGAGGTCTCGACCCTCACGATGCTCATCGCCACGCCGATCGGCGTGGCCCTCGCCCTCGGGCTCGCCCGGTGGCGCGGCCGGGGCTCGGGCGCGGCCAACCTGCTGATGCTCTTCCCCCTGGTGACGCCGGAGATTGTGATGGGGGTCTCCCTCTTCCTCGTGTTCGACCAGCTGTTCGGCCGGTTCGTGCCGATCACGTTCGGGACCATGACCCAGGTCCTGGGCCTGGTCACGTTCTCCATCAGCTACGTCGTGATCGTGGTCCGGGGCCGGCTCTTCGCGATCGGCAAGGACTACGAGGAGGCGGCGATGGACCTGGGCGCCTCGCCGGCCGAGGCCCTCCGGCGGGTGCTCCTCCCGCTCCTCGCGCCCGCGATCTTCGCCGCGTTCATGATCGTGTTCGCGATCGCCATCGACGACTTCGTGATCAGCGCGTTCCTCTGCGTGCAGGGGTGCGAGACCGTCCCGATCAAGATCTACAGCACCGCCCGCCTGGCCCCGACCCCCTCGCTGAACGCCCTCGCCACCCTGATGCTCGTGACGTCCCTCGCGGCGATCGGCCTCGCCGTGGCGGTCCAGCGGCGGTTCATCGCGAGACGCGAGGCCGGGGCGCGCTCGGCGGTCGAGGACTTCGCCCGCCTGGAGATCTGACGCCTCGCGCCGGGGGTCCGGCGCGGATCAGCCGGCGAGGGCCGCCTCCTGAGCCTCGGCGCCGAGGCCCTCCGCCGAGGTGTCGACGAGCACCCGCAGCGCCTCGGCCGGCAGGTGCACCGCGACCGGCGTGCCCTGGCGCCAGGGCAGCTCCTGCCCCTGGTTCTGAACCCAGGCCTGGAGGGTCTGGCCCGGGGCGAGGTGGACGATCACCTGGATCGTGGAGCCCACGTACACGAGGCGCTCGACCATCCCGGGGACCCGGTTCTCCCCCGTCGTCCCCGCGGGCTCGAGGCGGACCCGCTCGGGGCGGATGCAGAGCCGGACCGGCCCGCGGGCGTCGGTGTCGCCCTGGCCGCCCAGGAGCTCGAACTCCCCGAGGCGCACTCGGCACCGCCCCGAGGGATCGGGGCCCTGCCCGGTCGCCGACATGAGGTTCGAGACCCCGAGGAAGTCCGCGACGTAGGCGCTGGCCGGCTCCTCGTAGACCTCGTGGGGCGCCCCGACCTGCTCCACCCGCCCGTTGCTCATCACCGCGATCCGGTCGGACATCGTGAGGGCCTCCTCCTGGTCGTGGGTCACGTAGACGAACGTGATCCCCACCTCCTCCTGGAGGGCCTTGAGCTCGATCTGGAGGGCCTTGCGGAGCTTGGCGTCGAGCGCGCCGAGGGGCTCGTCGAGGAGGAGCACCGCGGGGTTCAGGACCAGGGCCCGGGCCAGCGCCACCCGCTGCTGCTGGCCGCCGGAGAGCTGGGACGGCCGGCGCTTCTCGAACCCCGAGAGCCGGACCAGCTCGAGCGCCTCCGCCACCTTCCGGCGGGCCTCCTGCTTCGTGACGCCCTTGTAGCGGAGCCCGAACGCCACGTTCTCCTCGACCGACAGGTGCGGGAACAGCGCGTAGTTCTGGAACACCGTGTTCACGTTCCGCTTGTGGGGCGGCGTGTTCGCCATGTCCACGCCGTCCAGGAGGATCCGCCCGGCGTTGGGGCGCTCGAAGCCCGCGATCAGCCGGAGCGTGGTGGTCTTGCCGCAGCCCGAGGGCCCGAGGAGCGAGAAGAACTCCCCGGCCGGGATGTCGAGGTCGATCCCGTCGACCGCGACGACGTCCCCGAACCGCTTGACGAGCCCCTCGAGCTGGACCTGCCCGCCCGCCATCGCGCCGCAGGATACCCGAACCCGCCGCCCCTCAGCCGCCCAGGTTCACGTAGATCGACTTCTTCTCGAGGTAGTCCTCGATCCCCTCGCGGCCCAGCTCCCGGCCGATCCCGGACTGCTTGTAGCCGCCCCAGGGCATCTCGGTGGGCGCCGGCTGGGTGTCGTTGATCCACACGATCCCGGCCCGGAGGGCGCGGGCGGTCCGGAGGGCTTTCGTGATGTCTCGCGTCCAGATCGCGGCGGCCAGCCCGTAGTCGTTGTCGTTGGCGAGCTCCACGACCTCCTCGACCGAGGAGAACGGGAGGACCGCCATCACCGGTCCGAAGATCTCCTCCCGCGCGATCGTGGCCCGGTTGTCGACGTCGTAGAAGATCGTGGGCGGGACGAAGTACCCGCCGGCGAGCTCGGGGTCGGCCGGCCGCTCCCCCTGGACCGCGAGCTTCGCCTCCCGCATCCCGATCTCGATGTAGCGCTGGACCCGCTCCTGCTGCTCCCTGGAGACCAGCGGCCCCATCGTGGTGGCGGGGTCCAGGGGGCGGCCCAGCCGCACCCGCCTCGCCCGCTCGGTCATCGCCTGGAGCGCGTCGTCGTAGATCGACCGCTCCACGAACACCCGGGACCCCGCCGAGCAGATCTCGCCCTGGTTCCAGAAGATCCCGTTGCAGGATCCCTGCACCGCCTGCTCGAAGTCGGCGTCGGCGAACACGATGTTCGGCGACTTCCCCCCGAGCTCGAGGGTGACCCGCTTGAGCGTGTCCGAGGCCGTCCGCATCACGAGCTTCCCCACCTCGCGGGAGCCGGTGAAGCCGACCTTGTCGACCATCGGGTGCTCCACCAGGGGCGCGCCGGCGGTCTCCCCGAAGCCGGTGACCACGTGGAAGACGCCGGCCGGGAGCCCGGCCTCCTCCAGGATCTTGGGGAGCTCGAGCGCGGTGAGGGGGGTCTGCTCGGCGGGCTTCAGGACCACCGTGCAGCCGGCGGCGAGGGCCGGGGCCACCTTCTGCACCGCCATCATCATCGGGTAGTTCCAGGGCGTGATCGCGGCGGCCACGCCGACCGGCTCCTTCACCACGAAGCTGATCGCATCCGCCCCGAGGGGGATCACGTCGCCCTCCATCTTCGTGGCCCAGCCGCCGTAGTACTCGAACATGAACGCGACCTCGGCGATGTCCTCCATCGCCTCGCCGATCGGCTTGCCGCAGTCCGTGGCCTCCAGGCGCGCGAGCCGTTCGTGCTCCCGGCGGACGATCTCCGCCGCGCGGAGGAGGATCCGCCCCCGCTCGCGCTCCGAGGTCCCCGGCCACCAGGTCCCGGCGTCGAAGGCCCGGCGGGCGGCCCGGACCGCCGCGTCCACGTCCTCGGCCTTGGCGTCGGGGACGGTGGCGATCACGCCGCCGGTCGAGGGGTCCACGACGTCGAACCGGGCCCCGTCGAGCGCGTCCACCCACTTCCCGTCGATGTACATCTGGAGCGCGTCCGCCATCGCAGGGACCTCCCCTCCGCTCGTGAGCTGAACCGTGGTTCAGGGTACCGCGGGCGCCCGCCCCCGCGGAAGGCCCCCGCCTCTACCATGGGCGTTCGCGATGACGCGGCCGAGGGAGACCGTCCCGGTCCTGCGGGAGGTGCGCGCGGAGGGGCTCCGCCTGGCCGTCCGCGAGTGGCCGGGTCCGCCGGGGGCGCCGGCGGTCCTCCTCCTCCACGGCCTGGCCTCGACGGCGCGGATCTGGGACCTGGTGGCGCCCCGGCTCGCCGGCCGCTTCCGCGTCGTCGCCTACGACCAGCGCGGGCACGGCGAGAGCGGGAAGCCGGCCTCGGGCTACGGGTTCGACCGGGTCACGGCCGACGCGCTCGAGGTGATCCGGCGGCTCCGGCTGGGCCGGCCCCTCGTGGTCGGGCACTCGTGGGGGGCCTCGGTCGCCGCCCACCTGGCCTCCCTGCCCCGGACGCCCGTGGCGGGCGCCATGCTGATCGACGGTGGGTTCGTCCCGATGCGGGAACGGATGGACTGGGAGACGGCCCGCGAACGGCTGCGCCCTCCTCCGCTCGCCGGGATGCCCCTGGGGGAGTTCCTCGCCCGGGGACGGCGGATGCTCTCCCCCCACCTCGAGGTCACCCCTGAGGTCGAGGCCGTGCTCCGCTCGCTGGTCCGGGTGGACGGGGAGGGGAGGATCCACCCCCGGCTCGCCCTCCGCAACCACCTCCGGATCCTCCGGGCGATGTGGGAGTCCGACCCCCCGGCGGTCCTCCGGCGGGCCAGGGTCCCGGTCCTCGTCCTCGCGGTCGCGAGCGACCGGCCCGAGGACCGCGACTTCGTGGCGGCCAAGCGCCGGGCGGCCGCCGCGCTGCGCGACCTGCCCGGCGTCCGGCTGGAGTGGGCCCGGGGGATCCACGACCTTCCGCTCCAGCGGCCGGCGCTGCTCGCCCGGCGCCTGGTCCGGTTCGCGGCCGAACTGGGTCCCGGACCAGGTACGGCTTCCGCTACCGCGCGTGCCGGCTCCGGCGCGGGCTCGAGCGCCGCTCCCGCTGCTCGCCGCCGTCCAGGGCCCGGTCCACGAGCCAGGCCGCCCCGCGCCCCGAGAGGAGCGCGAGGAGCGTGAACGAGAGCGAGACCACGAGGAACGTGAGCAGGGCCCGCCCGCGGGGGTGGCCGAGCCACAGGCTCCGCGCGGCCACCGCCGCCGTGACCGACGCCAGCCAGGTGAGGGCGAAGGTGACGGGCTCGGGGCGTCGGTAGATACCGAGGAGCGCCCCCACGAGGAACCACGCCGCGAGCAGGGGGACCAGGTTGCGGGCGACCAGGTGGAGGGCGAAGCCCTCCACGTGCCGGGCCAGGCCGGCCAGGACGAACGCCGTGAGCGCGAGGGCGTCCGCCAGCGGGAGCAGCCACCTGCGCCGCACGGCCCCATCGTCCCACGCCCGGCGCTCCCTCCATGGAACCGCCGGGCCCGCGTGGTAGTCCATAGGGCGACCCATGGCCGGGAAGCTGCGCGGGTCCGCGCGCCTCGTCGTCGTGCTCGCGGTGGCGGCGTCCGCCGTCTCCGCCGCGGGGTCCGTGGGGGAGCTCCCGCCGCCCATCGCCGTCACGGTCGACGGCCGGCCGGTCCAGCTCCCGCCGGGGACCACGCTCGCCCGCGCGGTCCGGACGCTCGGGGCGCGGCCCCGCCCGGGGCGGCTCCTCGCCGTCGACGGGCGGGTGCTCCTGCCCCGGGCGAACCCCGGGAGGGTGTACCTGAACGGCCTCCCGGCGCCGTCGGGGGCCGTGCTGCGGGACGGGGACCGCATCGAGACGGTGGACGGTCGGGACGAGGTGGAGGGGACCCGGCGGCGGGTCCGGGTGCTCCCCGGCCGCCGGCCGGGCAACCCCCGGTTCACCCTGCGGACCTGGAGGCTCCGGGAGGTCCGGGTCGTCGGGAGGTTCTCCGGGGCCCTCGTCTCCGTCCGGTACGTGCCGATCGGGCGGGCGGCGCGGCCGCCGCGCGTGGCCCTCACCTTCGACGACGGCCCCTGGCCCGGCACGACCCGCGCCGTCCTCGGGGTCCTCCGACGGATGCACGTCCGGGCCACGTTCTTCGTCGTCGGCTCCCGCGTCGAGCGGGCGCCGGGCCTCGTGCGGGCGATCGCCCGCGACGGGCACGCGATCGGGAACCACTCGTGGAGCCACCCGATGCGCCCCGCCTTCCGACGCCTCCCGCCGGCCCGCCTGCGCGGGGAGCTCGAGCGGACGAACGAGGCCCTGGCCCACCTGGGCGTGGAGCCCGCGCTCTTCCGTCCCCCCGGCGGGAGCGTGGACGGGCGCGTGGTGGCGACGGCGCTCCAGCTCGGGATGCGGACCGTGCTGTGGGACGTCGACCCCGAGGACTGGGCCGGCGGCAGGAGCCCCGCGGCCCTCGCCGCCGCCGTCCTGCGGGAGGTCCGCCCCGGGTCGATCGTCCTGCTCCACGACGGCGGGGGCGACGGGTGGACCACGGCCCGCGCCCTGCCCGCGATCGTCCGGGGGATCCGGCGGATGGGGCTGCGGCTCGTCCCGCTCCGCTGAGCGCGGGGTAGCGTGGAGGCGTGGGGCGCGCCGTCCTCCTCTACGACGCGGACTGCGGGTTCTGCCGCTTCGCCGCCGACCTCGTCCTCCGCCTGGACCGGGCCCGGCGCCTGCGCGCCGTGGCCCTCCAGGACGAGGAGGCCGCCCGGCTCCTCCCCGGCCGCTCCCCCGAGGAGCGGATGTCCTCCTGGCACCTCGTGCTCGAGGACGGCGTGGTCCGCTCGGGCGGGGCCGCCGTCGCCCCGCTGCTCCGGATGCTGCCGGGCGGCCGCCCCCTCGCCGCCCTCGCCGAGGCGTTGCCGGGGCCCACCGACCGCGTCTACCGCCTGGTGGCCCGCCACCGGGCACGGCTGGGGCGGCTCCTCGGCCGCGCCTGCGCCGTGGATCCCCGGGCGCGGCGGTGACCCGGATCTACCCGGGCAGGACGGCGGCCGCCACCTCCCGGAGCGCGTCCAGCCCCGGGTCGAACTCCTCGGCCGAGAGGAGCTGGACCGCCACGTGATCGGCCCCGGCCTCGAGGTGCTCCCGGACCCTGGCCGCCACGGCCTCGGCGCCTCCCAGGGCGAAGGCCGCCTCGATCAGCCGGTCGCTCCCCGAGCCGGCCACCTCGTCCTCGGGGTAGCCGAGCCGCCGCCAGTTGTTCGCGTAGTTCGGGAGCGAGAGGTACTCCCCGGCGAACCGCCGGGCGCGGGCGAGCGCCTCCTCGCGGCCGGCGCCCACGACCGCGGTGAGCTCGACCGCGAGCACCGGGTCGGGCCCCAGCACCCTCCGGGCCCGCTCGGTGTGTTCCACGGGGACGAAGTAGGTGTGCGCGCCGAGGGTCCGCTCCGCCGCCAGCTCCAGCATCCGATCGCCCAGGGCCGCGAGCATCAGGCGGACCGGCCCGGCGGGCTCCGGCGCCGTCGATCCCGCCCTCGCCATCGCGTCGAGGTACGCGCGCATCCGCGCCCTGGGCCGCTCGTAGGGGACGCCGCGGCGTTCGGCCTGGTACTCGTGGCCGACCCCGATCCCGAGCACCGACCGGCCGGGGTAGGCGTCGGCCAGCACGCGGGCGCCGAGCGCCATCGTGAACGGATGGCGGGCCTGGATGTTCGCGATCCCCGAGCAGGCCACGAGGCGCTCGGTGGCGGAGAGCACCAGCGAGAGGTGGGCGAAGATCTCCTTGCTCCGCATCCCCTCCGGGACCCAGAGCGCGGGGAAGCCCATCGCCTCGATCTCCCGCACCGCCCGGCGCTCGGCCTCCGCGGAGAGCCCGTCGAGGGCGAAGGTCCAGACCCCCACCGGGCCGATCGCGGCCCGCAGCGCGTCCCGTTCCCCCTGGCTCGGCATGGCGGGGCGCACGGTACCAGAGCGAGGGCGGGAGGACGGGCGTCCGCCGCCCCCTCCCCGCCTACCGGGCCTCGGCCGGGACGTCCCCGCTCGGGATCTCCGCGGGGCGGGGGCGGGCCGTCCGCTCGCGGCCCTCGACGTCGAGCCGCGGCAGCCACCGAAGCCACCTCGGCAGGTACCAGTTGAGGTCGCCGAGGAGCCGCATCGACGCCGGGACCAGCACGGTGCGGACGATCGTGGCGTCCATGAACACGGCCACCGCGAGCCCGAAGCCCATCTGCTGGAGCGGCCCGAGCCTCCCGGCCGCGAACCCCGTGAACACCGCGACCATGATCAGGGCGGCGCCGGTGATGATCCCGGCCGTGGTCCGCAGCCCGTAGGCCACCGCCTCGGTGTTGTCGCCGGTCCGGTCGTACTCCTCGCGGATCCGCGACAGCAGGAACACGTGGTAGTCCATCGACAGCCCGAACAGCACCGAGAACAGGAACAGCGGGAGCCAGGCCTCGATCGCCTCCACCCGCTGGAAGCGGAACCCCAGCGCGTCGAAGACCCCGATGCCCACGCCCTCCTGGAACACGAGCGTGAGGGCGCCGTAGGCCGCACCCACCGAGAGGAGGTTCATCGCGATCGCCTTGACCGGGACGACGATCGAGCGGAACACCACGGTGAGCAGGACGAACGAGAGGGCCAGGACGAAGCCGAGGACCAGCCACTGGTAGCGGTCCACGAGGTCGAGGAAGTCCGCGAAGAACGCGGTGTTCCCCCCGACCAGGACCTCGACCCCCTCGACCCCCTCGAAGGCGGCCGGCACCACCTCGCTCCGCAGGTCGCGGATGGCCTGGAACGCGGCGTCGGTCGCGGGGTCGCCGAGGAAGAACGCGTCGACCTCGACGGCGCCCCCGTCCGGGCTCGGCACCACCTGGGTGCGAGGGGCGAAGGCCCCGATCGCCGCGATGCCCGCCCGGAGCTCCTCGATCGCGGCTCGGACCTCGGGCCTGTCGACGTCCCCGACCACCACGATCCTGGCCGGCTCGGTGACCCCGCCCGCGAACTCCCGCTCGAGGGTGAGGAAGGCCTCCTTCGACTCGAACCCCTCCGGGAGCTGGCTGACGTTCTGCGACGTCCCGCGGTGGAGCTGGGTGTAGAACGCCCCCAGGCCGCCGAGGACCGCCACCGAGGCCAGGAGGTAGACGATGGGGTGGGCCATCACGCCGCGGGTGATCCGGTCCCACGTCCCGCCCCGCGGGTCGTGCTCGGAGTCCACCCGGGCCCGGCGGGCGAGCCGCGGCCAGTTCACCCGGTCCCCGAGCAGGGCGATGATCGCCGGGAGCAGCGTCATCGAGGCGGCGAGCGAGGCGAGGGTCACGACCACGGCGCCGGTCGCGAGGCTCCGGAAGATCGAGACCGGCATGATGAACATCCCGAGCAGGGCGATCACGACGGTCATCCCCGAGAAGAACACGGCGCGGTTGGCGGTCGCGCCGGCGGCGCCGATCGCCTCGAGCTTCGGGAGCCCCTTCTTCCGCTCCTCGCGGTAGCGGGACACGATGAACAGCGAGTAGTCGATCCCGACCGCGAGGCCGATCATCGACACCATGTTCGTGACGAACAGGTTGAACTCGACGAGCTGACCGACGAGCGACACGATCCCCAGCGCCACGGCGATCGCGGCCAGGGCCATCACGATCGGCAGCACCGCCGCCACGACCGAGGCGAACACCACGACCAGGACGACCAGCGCGGCCCCGATCCCGATGGCCTCGCCGCGGCGGAGGTCCTCCTCGGCGATCCGCGTGAAGTCCGCGAAGAGCGCCCCCTGGCCGGCGACCTGCACCGTGAAGCCCTCGGGGCGGGCGCGCTCCACGGTGCGGCGGAGCTCCTCGATCGTCGAGACCTCGACGTCCGTGAGCGGCACCGTGATCAGCGTCGTCCGGCCGTCGGCCGAGACCAGGCGGGCCGCCTCCTCGGGGGCGGCCTCGGCCAGGTCGTAGTAGGAGGTCGGCGGACCGGCCAGG
Organism: Actinomycetota bacterium; assembly: GCA_035559315.1. Lineage (GTDB taxonomy): Bacteria > Actinomycetota > UBA4738 > UBA4738 > HRBIN12 > DATLZM01. The sequence continues at coordinate 10,317 of DATMBJ010000104.1, read as the reverse complement.
ATCCCGCCGTCGAGCTCGGCGACGGCGGCCTGGACGCCGCGGACCGCGCGCTCGAAGCCCGGGTCGCGGACCGTGAGGCGCTCGGAGCCGACGATCACGAACTCGGTGTCCGCGACCTCGCCCCCGCCGAACCGGGTCTCGAGCACCTCCTGGGCGCGGACGGCCTCCGGCCGGTTCGTGAACTCGATGTCCTGCGTCAGGACCCCGTCGAGCAGCCGGCCGCTCACGAACCCCATGGCCGCGACCAGCACCACCCACAGCCCCACGGTCCACCACGGACGCCGGCTGCTCGCCTCGGCGAGCGACCCTGGGTTCAGCCTCATGCCGTCTCCCTCCCGCCGCCCGACGCGGCCCGCTCTACGTACGGTGTATGCTTACGGCGTACGGAGTCTACACGTACACCGTAAGGTGTCAACCCGAGGGGAGCGGAGGATGGCCGGTACCAAGGGACCGCGCGCGGGGTCCGAGCTCGCGGCCGGGGCGCGGCCCGCCCGGGAGCCGCTCTCGCGCGCCCGCATCGTCGGGGCCGCCCTCCGGATCCTGGACCGGGAGGGCCTGGAGGCGGTCTCGATGCGCCGCCTCGGCCGGGAGCTCGGCGTGGAGGCGATGTCGCTCTACAACCACGTCGAGGACAAGGACGACATCCTGGTCGGGATCCTCGAGGCGATCGTCTCGGAGCTCGAGATCCCGACCGAGGGAGAGCCCTTCGCCAGGCTCCGGGCCGCGGCCCTCGGCTTCCGCGCGGCGCTGCTCCGCCACCCGGGCGCCATCCCGCTCTTCGCCGAGCAGCGGCGGACGATCGTCCGCGAGCCGATCCTCCGGGCGGTGGAGGCGGCCCTCGCCGCGCTCCGACAGGCCGGCCTGTCCCCCGAGGACGCGGTCCACGGCTACCGGGCCCTGGTCGGCTACGTCCTGGGCTACGTGGCCCAGGAGGTCGCGGGGATCTTCACCCAGCCCGAGGCCTTCGGGCTCCCCCCGGAGCAGGTGGCCGCGGCGCTCCCGGCGGCGGAGCTCCCCACCCTGGTCGAGCTCCTGCCCGAGATGGCCCGCTGCGACCCCAACGAGGACTTCGAGTTCGGCCTCGACCTGCTCCTCGGCGGCCTCCGGGAGCGGGCCGGCCGCGGCCGGCGCCGCCGCTAGATCAGGCCGAGCTTCCGGCCGACCCGCTCGAAGGCCTCGAGGGCCTGCGCCAGGTCGTCCTCGGTGTGGTCGGCGGTCACGATCGTGCGGACCCGGGCCTTCCCCCGGGGCACCGTGGGGTAGACCACGGCCGGCGTGAACACCCCCTCCTCCCACAGCCCCGCGGAGAGCTCCTGGGCCTTCCGCTCCTCGCCGGCGATCACCGGCGTGATCGGGGTCTCGCTCGCCCCGGTGTCGAAGCCGAGGCCGTGGAGCCCCTCCTTGAAGAAGCGCGTGTTCGACCACAGGCGCTCGATCCGCTCCGGCTCCCGCTCCATCACGTCCAGGGCGGCCAGGCAGGCCGCGACCACCGCGGGGGGCGCCGAGGTCGAGAACAGGAACGGGCGCCCCCGGTTCTTCAGCCACTCGATCAGGTGCGGCGGCCCCGCGATGAACCCGCCGAGCACCCCGATGGCCTTCGAGAGCGTCCCGACCTGGACGTCCACCCGGCGGGGATCGATCCCGAAGTGGGCCACGGTCCCCTTGCCGCCGGGGCCCAGGACCCCCGACGCGTGGGCGTCGTCGATCATCATGATCGCCCCGTGCCGCTCGGCCACCTCCACGAGCGCGGGCAGCGGGGCGATGTCGCCGTCCATCGAGAACACGCCGTCGGTGATCAGGAGCTTCCTCGCCTTCCCCTCGCTCTCGGCGAGCAGCCGGTCGGCGGCCTCCACGTCCCGGTGCGGGAACACCCGGATCTCGGCCCGGGACAGCCGGGCCCCGTCGATGATCGAGGCGTGGTTCAGCTCGTCGGAGACGATCACGTCGTCGCGGGTGAGGATGGCGGCGACGGTCCCCGCGTTGGCCGCGAACCCCGAGGGGAACATCAGCGCGGCCTCGGCCCCCTTGAACGCCGCGAAGCGCCGCTCGAGCTCCTCGTGGAGCGTCATGGTCCCGGCGATCGTGCGGACCGCCCCCGAGCCCGCGCCGAACTCCCGCGCGGCCCGGGCGGCGGCCTCCTTCACCTCGGGGTGCGCGGCGAGGCCCAGGTAGTTGTTGGAGGCCAGGTTGATCACGTCCCGGCCGTCGTAGCGGGTCCGGGCGCGCTGCTCGGCCTGGAGGGTCCGGATCCGCAGGCGCATCCCCTGCGCCTCGAGCTCCGCGAGCTGGTCCGCGAGGTAGGAGAGGGCTCCGCCCATCGTTCAGCCTCCGTCGGGGAACAGGATCACCTTGCCGGCCCGGCCCGAGGCGGCCACGGCGAACGCCTCCGCGAACCGCTCGAGCGGGAACCGGTGGGTGAGCACCGGCGACACGTCCACCAGCCCGGACCCGAGGAGCGTCTGGGTCTGCTCCCAGGTCCGGAACATCTCCCGGCCCGTGATGCCCTGGAGCCGGGCCTCCTTGAAAATCACCTGGTCGGTGAGGTCCAGGGACACGGGCCCCCCGGGGAGCCCGAGGAGCGACATCCGGCCGCCCCGGGCCAGCATCCGGGTGCCCTGGTCGATGGCCCGGGGGTCCCCGGACATCTCCAGCACGACCTCGACGCCGTGGCCCCCCGTGACGTCGAGGGCCGCGGCCACCGGATCCTCCCGCCCCGGGTCCACCACCACGTCGGCTCCCATCCGCTTCGCCAGGTCCAGCCGGTAGTCGTTGGGCTCCACGGCGATCACGGTGCGGGCGCCCAGGGCCCGGACGATGCCCACCGCGAACAGCCCGATGGGGCCGCAGCCGAGCACCGCGACCGCGGCCGCCGCCACGTCGTCGCCGCGCTCGGTCCCGAAGACCGTGTGGACCGCGTTGCCGAAGGGCTCCATCACCGGGGCCACGTCCGCCGGGATGCCCTCCCCCACCACCCAGGCGTTCGCCGCGGGGATCACGACGTGGCCGGCGAACGCGCCGTCGGTGTCGACCCCCAGGATCCTGAGCCGCTCACAGATGTGGGGACGGCCCGCGCGGCAGGTCCGGCAGAATCCGCAGGCGATGTGGGTCTCGGCCGCTACGAAGGTCCCCGGAGCGAGGTGGTGCACCTCCGAGCCGACCGCCTCGACCGTCCCCGCCACTTCGTGGCCGAAGGTCATCGGGATCCTCCCGATCCGCTCCTCGGCCCACCGGTTCCACTCGTAGATATGGAGGTCGGTGCCGCAGACCGAGGCGGCGTGGACCCGGACCAGGACCTCGGCCGGCCCCGGGTCGGGGACCGGCACCTCCTCGAGCTCCGCGCCCGGCGCCCGGCGGGTCTTCCGGAGGGCGCGCATCGTCCGCACGGACCGAGCGTACCGGAACCCGGGCGGGCGCCGCGCGCGTCCAACGGGCCGTCCGCGACCGAAGGAAGGAGCCACCGATGCGCACGCGCCACCTCATCGCCGCCCTCGCCGCCGCCCTCCTCGCCGCGGCCTGCGGGCGGCTCCGACCGCCGGCGGAGGGCGGGATCCCCCACCCCACCGGGCCGGACGACCTCGTGCTGCGCGTCGCCACCGGCGGCGGCTTCGTGCCGCCCGCGTACGCGTTCCGCGAGCTCCCCTCGTTCTCGCTCTACGGCGACGGGCGCCTGATCCGGCCGGGGGCGACGATCGAGATCTACCCCGGCCCGGCGCTCCCGGGCCTGTACGTCACCCGGATCTCGGAGGAGGGCGTGCAGGCCATCCTGGCCCGGGCCCGGGAGGCCGGCCTCCTCGGCCCCGATCGCCGCCTCGACTGGCCCGTCGTGGCCGACGCGCCCTGGACCACGTTCACCGTGGCGGCCGGGGGCGTGAGCCACGTGGTCTCCGCCTACGCCCTGGGGTTCGAGGAGGGGACCGAGGGCGGGCTGCCCCCGGGCGTCACGGAGGAGGAGGCCGCCGCCCGGCGCGAGCTCGCGGCGTTCCTCCGGGCGCTCGGGGACCTGCGGAGCTGGCTGCCGGCGGGCGCGGTGGGGCCCGAGGAGCCCTACGAGCCCCACGCCCTGCGGGTGCTCGTGGAGCCCTGGCGCGAGGCGCCGGACCCCGCGTTGGCGCAGCCCGAGGTCGCTTGGCCGCTGGGGCCCCTCGCCGGGTTCGGCGAGCCGAGCGGGCTCGCGCCCGGGGCCCGCTGCGGGGTCGTGGAGGGTTCGGACCTCCGCGCCCTCCTCCCCCTCGCCGAGCGGGCCAACGAGCTCACGTCGTGGACGAGCGGCGGCGAGCGTTACCTGCTCACGTTCCGGCCGCTCCTGCCCGACGAGTCGGGCTGCTGAGCCTGGGCGGCCCGGCCCGTTCGTCGCGGAGCGGCCGGAGGCCCGGGAGGCGCACCCGGAACGTGGCGCCCGCCCCAGGCTCGCTCTCGGCCGAGATCGTCCCCCCGTGGGCCTCGACGACCGCGCGGGCGATCGCGAGCCCCAGGCCCGTGCCCCCCGCCCGGCGGCTCCGGCCCGGGTCGACCCGGGCGAAGCGTTCGAAGACCCGACCCAGCTGGTCGCGGGGGATCCCGGGGCCGGCGTCGGCCACCTCCAGCACGAGGTCCCCGCCCTCGGCGCGGGCCGAGATCCCGATCCGGTCCCCCTCCGCCGTGTGGTCCACGGCGTTCTCGAGGAGCGCGTCCAGGGCGAGGGCCAGCCGGTCGGCGTCGGCCAGGATCTCGCCGTCCACGTCCACCGCCACCTCCCAGCGGCGGCGGGCGACCGGGGCCCATCGCCGGGCCAGGTCCCGGACGAACGCCTCGGCCCGCACCGGGGAGAGCGCGAGCAGCCCGGGCTGCTCCGCGGTGGCCAGCACGAGCAGCCGCTCCGAGATCCGCTCCAGCCTGGCCAGCTCGTCCAGGAGCACCCGGGCGTCCTCGCCGGGCTGCGCCCCCTCCGCCTCCCGCGCGATCAGCTCCGCGTACCCCCGGGCCACCGTGATCGGCGTGCGCAGCTCGTGGGAGGCGTCCCGGACGAACTCCCGCTGCCGCTCGAGGAGCCGGTGCTCGTTCTCGGCGAGCCGCCGGAGCTCCCCGGCCGCCGCGTCGGACCGACGCGCGTGCCAGACCATCACGACGAACATCGCGGCCATCAGCGGGACCTCGGTGACCTCGTCGAGCTGCTCGTGGCCACGGACCACGGTGTACGTGAGGGCCGCCGCCGTCACCCCGCTCACCACCGAGAGCACGGTGGCCGTGCTCCGGAGGCTCCAGACGCGGAACCCGTAGAGGAGCGAGAGCGACGCCCACACCAGGTGGAACGGGATCGTCTCCCAGCGGGTGGCGAGGAGGATCACGGCCACGTTGGCCGCGGCGAACGCCCCCCAGAGGAGCTCGATCCAGCGTCTACGGAGCAGCGATCCGGTAGCCCACACCGCGCACCGTCTCGATCACGTCCGACCCGAGCTTGGCCCGGAGCCGACCGACGCAAACGTCCACCACGTTGCTGCCGGGGTCGAACGAGTACCCCCACACCTCGGACAGGAGCTGCTGGCGGCTGCAGACCTCCCCCCGCTTCAGCATGAGGTGCTGGAGGAGGAGGAACTCCCGCTCCGGCAGCGACACGGGACCGGCCCCGGCGTCGGCGACCCGGCGGACGAGGTCGAGGGTCACGGGGCCCACGCTCAGGACCCTGGGCGCGGGCCCCGGCGCCGGCTCCCGCACCCTGGCCCGCACGCGCGCCACGAGCTCGGCCAGGGCGAACGGCTTCGGGAGGTAGTCGGAGGCCCCCAGCTCCAGGCAGCTCACCTTGGTCTCCACGTCCGACAGAGCCGACAGGACGAGGACCCGCTGCTGGGGCCGGGATCCCATGATCCCCCGGAGCACCGACACCCCGTCCAGGCCGGGCAGCAGGAGGTCGAGCACGACGAGCTGGTAGGCGCCCGTGCGGACGAGCTCGAGCGCCCGCGCGCCGTCGTACGCCCCGTCGACCGAGAACCCCTGGGCGACGAGGGCGCGGGCGACGAAGCTCACGATCCTCGGCTCGTCGTCGACCACGAGCACCCGAGCCATGACGCGCATCGTAGGCCCCCGGGTCCCTCGCGGGGAAGGCTCCATGACGAACCTGTCATGGAGCCCCGGTTCGCGCCGTTACGACCGGGTGACGGTTGGATGACGGCCCCGTCAGGCTCGGCCGGTCGCACGGCCCCCGCTCCCTATCGTCCGGGGGGCCGGCGCGAGGCCGGCGGGAGGAGGTGCGGATCATGCGGACCGGAGGGCGGATCGCGGTCACGGTGGCGTTCGCCGTCGCCGCCGCCGCGTGCGGGGGCGGCGGAGCGCAGAGCACGGTGGACGTTACGCTCCGGGAGTTCGCCGTCGAGCCCGCCCAGTCGTCGGCGCCCGCGGGCGAGGTGACGTTCGAGGTCCGGAACGAGGGACCGAACGACCCCCACGAGCTCGTCGTGATCAGGACCGACCTGGCCCCGGACGCGCTCCCCACCGACGACCGGGGCGTGGTGGACGAGGAGGCGGAGGGGATCGAGGTGGTCGACGAGGTCGAGGAGATCCCCGTCGGGGGCAGCGCGACCCTGACCGTCGAGCTGGACCCCGGGAGCTACGTACTGATCTGCAACATCTACGATGAGGAGGAGCAAGAGGCCCACTACGCGCAGGGGATGCGCACGGCCTTCACGGTGGAGTGAGGACCGGATGAGGAGCCCGAGCCGGTCCCGGCGGGGCGCGGGACGGTGACGTCCAGCCCGCTCGCCGACGCCGCGGTCACCTCGAGCCCGGCGCTCGGAGCCATCGCCCTCGGCCTGCCGGCGGCGACCCTGATCCTCGCGGCGATCTGGGCCCGGCCCGGCGCCGGGGTCGCGTTCCGTGCGGCGGCGTCCCTCGTCGTGGCCGCGCTCGCGGTGGGAGGGACGGCTCTCGCCCTCCGGACCCACCCCACCGGGGCCGCCACGCCGCAGGGACCGCCGGGGGCGACGATGCCGGCGGCCACGTGCTCGCCCGACGGCGCGGTCCTACGCCTCACCGCCCGCGACTTCGCCTTCGACCGGGACTGCCTGGCGGCCCATGCCGGGCGGCCGTTCAGGATCGTCCTCGAGAACGCGGACGACGGCGTGCCGCACAACGTGGGCATCTACGCGGACGCGGCGGGCACCGAGCCGCTGTTCACGGGCGATGAGGTGCGCGGGCCCGGGACCGCGACCTACCGCGTGCCGGCCTTGGAGGCCGGGACCTATCTCTTCCGCTGCGACTTCCATCCCCAGCAGATGCGCGGCGCGCTCGTCGTGGCCTGACCGCAGGCCCGCACGGGGGCGTGGCCCCGCTCGCGGTCCGGACGCCGCGGCTCGGGCCCGGGCGCGGGGGCCGGCGGCGGAGGCCCGCTCCCGTCCCCCGGCCGGGCGACGGCTGAACGGCCGGTCAAGGACGGCGCGCCGGCCGCCGATAACCCCGTCGAAGGCCCCGGGAGGAGGCGGGTTGTCCGCGGAACGGCAGGGGACGTCCGGCGCGCACCCTCGGCGCCCGGTGGTGGAGGGCGCCGAGCGGCTCCTGGCGTCCCGTGAACTCCCGCCGGAGGCCGCGGAGCTCGTCGGCGCCCTCGTCGCCGAGCTCCGCCGGACCGACCTCGAGCTGCGGGAGGCCGACGCGAAGTACCGGGCGCTCGTCGAGCAGATCCCGGCCATCGTCTACGTCGACGTCGCCGACGAGTCGATGTCCACCGCCTACGTGAGCCCCCAGATCCGGGACCTGCTCGGCATCTCCCCCGAGGAGTACATCGCCGACCCCGACCTCTGGTACAAGCACCTCCACCCCGACGACAAGGAGCGTGCCCTCGCCGCCTACCTCGCGGGGCGCGACTCCGGGGAACCCTTCACGTTCGAGTACCGGCTCCTGGCGCGGGACGGGCGCGTGGTGTGGTTCCGGGACAGCGCCGTGGTGGTGAAGGACGCGGAAGGCCGCCCCGCGTTCATCCACGGCGTGATGCTCGACATCACCGAGGCCAAGAAGGCCGAGGAGCAGCTCGCGTTCCTCGCCTACCACGACCCCCTCACCGGGCTGCCGAACCGCGCCATGTTCGAGGAGCTCCTGGAGCTCGCCCTGGCCCGGGCCCGGCGGCACGACCTGGCGGTGGCCGTGCTCTTCCTCGACCTCGACGAGTTCAAGCTGGTGAACGACAGCCTCGGGCACGAGGCCGGCGACGAGCTCCTCCGGCGGGTCGCGGAGCGGCTGCGGGAGGCGACCCGGGAGACCGACCTCGTCGCGCGGCAGGGCGGCGACGAGTTCCTCCTGCTCCTCGCCGACCTGGAGACCGGCGTCCGCACCCCGCTCCCCGGCGACGCCGACGGGGCGATGCTGATCGCGGAGTCCGTGGCGGCCCGGATCCAGGAGGCGCTCCGCGAGCCGTTCCGCGTGGCCGGGACCGAGGTCTACGTGACGGCCTCCATCGGCATCAGCCTCTTCCCCCACCACGGGGGCGACGGCGCGGCGCTCCTGCGCCTGGCGGACGCCGCGATGTTCCAGAGCAAGCGGACCGGGCCCGGCGGGTACGTGATCCACGCCCCCACCGACGCCGACGCGCTCATGAAGCTCTCGCTCACCACCCGGCTCCGCCGGGCGGTGGAGGAACGGAACTGGGAGCTGCACTACCAGCCGCTCGTGGACCTGGCCGACGGCCGGATGGTGGGGGTCGAGGCCCTCCTCCGATGGCCGGACCCGAACGGGGGGCTCGTCCCGCCCGGGGACTTCATCCCACTCGCCGAGGAGATGGGGCTGATCGAAGCCATCGGCGACTGGGTGGTGGAGGAGCTGTGCCGCCAGGACCGGCGGTGGCGGGAGGAGGGGCTGGACCTGGAGATCAGCTTCAACCTCTCCACCCGCGAGCTGTGGCGGCCGGAGCTGGCCGACCGGATCGCCGCGCGCCTCGCGGCCTCGGGGACGCCCCCGGAGAAGGTCGTGGTGGAGGTGACGGAGTCCGCCGCGATGGTGGACCCCGACCGCACCCGGCAGATCCTCCTCGGGCTGCGGGAGCGGGGGCTCCGGATCGCCCTCGACGACTTCGGGAGCGGCTACTCCTCGCTCTCCCGGCTCCGCGACCTCCCCGTCCAGGTGCTGAAGATCGACCGGTCCTTCGTCCGCGACTGCCACGCCGACCTCACGAAGGCGAGCATGGTCCGGGCCATCGTGGCCCTCGCCGAGGGGCTCGGCATGGTCCCGCTCGCCGAGGGGATCGAGTCCGAGGACGAGTGGCGGTTCCTGGTCGGGCACGGCTGCGCCTTCGGCCAGGGCTACTTCTTCAGCCGACCGGTCCCCGCCGACGAGCTCTCGGCCCTGGCCCGGCGCGCCGGGTTCCGCCTGGTCGGCGGAGCGGCCTCGTAGGGATCGGCGCCGGCGGACGCGGGCGCGGTCGGCCGACGCCCGCACCGGGCGATGCGCCGGCGCTGGCGCGGTGCGCGAACGCGGCCGCGGGCCGGGTCAGCGCCTGCGGGTCGGCTTCCGCAGCATCGAGCGGCGGCCCTTCGACCCGGAGAACACGACGCGCGGCGGCGGGATCGCCATCCCCTCGCCGGTGAACGCCTCCCGCAGCTCGAGCCGGGCCGCCATCCGCCCGACGTCCCCGCGCTGCTCCGGGGTGACGAACGTGACCCCGGTGCCGGCCCGACCGGCCCGCGCCGTGCGGCCGACGCGGTGGACGTGGCCCTTGTCGTCCTCGGGGGGATCGAAGTTGACCACGTGGGTGATCCGTTCCAGGTCGAGCCCCCGCGCCGCCACGTCGGTGGCCACGAGCGTGTCCACGGCCCCCGCCGCGAACCTGCCGAGGGCCCGCTCCCGGGCCGCCTGGGCCAGGTCGCCGTGGAGCGCCTCGGCCGCCACGCCCCTCGTCCGGAGCTTCCGGGCCAGGCGGTCGGCCCCGCGCTTGGTCCGGACGAACACCAGGGCCAGCCCGCGCTCCCCCGCGAGGAGCTCCACGAGCGCCTCGACCTTCCCGTGGGGGTCGACCGGGAGGAACCGGTGGTCGGCCCCGGGAGCGGTGGGCGCCGGGGCGGCGACCTCGTGGCGCGCGGGGGCCCGGGTGTAGGCGCGGGCCAGGCGCCCGACCTCGCCGTCGAGCGTGGCCGAGAAGAACATCGTCTGTCGCTGGACGGGGAGGCGCCGGACGATCCGGTCCACCTGCGGCTGGAACCCGAGGTCGAGCATGCGGTCGGCCTCGTCGAGGACCAGCACCGAGACCCGAGAGAGGTCGACGAGGCGGCGGGCGGCGAGGTCCTCCAGGCGGCCGGGGGTGGCCACCAGGATGTGGGCGCGTGCCGCGCCCCGCGCCTGCTCGCGGAGGGGGACCCCGCC
>DATMBJ010000103.1:0-5134 GCA_035559315.1 Actinomycetota bacterium | reverse complement strand
GGAGGAGGGGAGGCGGCGCCGGCGGAGGGGGAGGCCGCAGCGGAGGCACCGGCCGCCGTCCCGGGTGGGGAGAGCAGCGCTGCCCCGCCCGCGGAGGCCCCTCCGGCCGCGCCCGAGGAGGCCGCGGCGCCCACGCCTGCAGGGGTCCCCGCGGCCGAGGAAGCCGTCTCCACCCGCCTGCTCCGGGCGAAGGTCCGCGCCAGGGCGGGGCGTGTCGGGCGGCGCCGCCGCGAGGCGCCGGTCCCCGTCCCCCGGGTCACCGACAAGCTCATGGTGATCACCGAGCACGGGGAGCGGGACCAGATCGCCGTGCTCGAGGGGCGGGAGCTGGTCCAGCACTTCGTGACCCGGAGCGGGGCCCGCTCGATGGTGGGGAACGTGTACCTGGGCAAGGTCCAGAACGTCCTCCCCGGGATGGAGGCGGCCTTCGTCGACATCGGTCGGGGGCGGAACGCGGTGCTCTACGCCGGCGAGGTGAACTACGCCCCCGAGGATCTCGAGGGCGGGCAGCCCCGGATCGAGCGGGCCCTCCGGCCCGGGCAGTCGGTCCTGGTCCAGGTCACCAAGGATCCGATGGGGGGCAAGGGGGCCCGGCTCACCGCCCAGATCTCGATGCCCGGCCGGTACCTGGTCCTCGTCCCCGGCTCCGACGTGTGGGGGATCAGCCGTCGGCTCCCCGACGCCGAGCGCCGGCGGCTGAAGGCGATCGCCCGGAAGATCAAGCCCGAGGGCCACGGCCTGATCGTCCGCACCGCCGCGGAGGGTGCCTCCGAGGAGGCCATCGCCGCCGACCTGGAGCGGCTGCTCCGCACGTGGTCCGAGATCGAGAAGCGCGCGAAGCGGGCCAAGGCCCCCGCGCTCCTGTACGAGGAGCCGGAGCTCACGGTCCGCGTGGTCCGCGATCTCTTCACCGACGAGGAGTTCCGCGAACTCGTGACGGACTCGCCGCGGGTCTACGAGAAGGTCACGGAGTACCTCCGGGAAGTGGCCCCCGACCTCGCGGAGAAGGTGCGGCTCCACCAGGGCCGGCTCCCCGTGTTCGAGGAGTTCCACATCACGGAGCAGATCCACAAGGCGCTCGACCGCAAGGTGTGGCTCCCCTCCGGCGGCTACATCGTGATCGAGCGGACCGAGGCCATGACCGTGATCGACGTGAACACCGGCAAGCACACGGGGGGCAAGAACCTCGAGGAGACCGTCACCCAGACCAACATCGAGGCCGCCCGGGAGATCGCCCGCCAGCTCCGACTGCGGGACATCGGCGGCATCATCATCATCGACTTCATCGATATGCTGCTCGAGCAGAACAAGCGGAAGGTCGTCGAAGCCCTCAAGGAGGCCCTGGCCCTCGACAAGACGCGCTCGCAGGTCTTCGACATCTCCCCGCTCGGCCTGCTCGAGGTGACGCGGAAGCGGGTCTCCGGCGGGCTCCTGGAGTCGTTCTCGGAGACCTGCCCCACCTGCGAGGGGCGAGGGATCCTGGTGAAGTACGAGATCTCGTGACGGAGGGACCATGTACGCGGTGATCAAGGCGGGGGGCAAGCAGTACAAGGTGAGGCCCGGGGACGTGATCGAGGTCGAGCACCTGCCGGGGGCCGAGGGGCGGGTCGAGTTCACGCCGATCCTCGTGGTGGACGACGAGGGGCGGACGCACGTGGGGAAGGAGGCGGCCGCCGCCGTGGTCACCGCCCGACCCGTGGGTGAGGTCAAGGGCGAGAAGGTCAAGGTGTTCCGCTACCGCCCGAAGACCGGGTACGCGCGCCGCGGCGGGCACCGGCAGCTCTACACGCTGGTCGAGATCGAGGACGTCCGTCTGGGCACGCCGGCCCGCCGGAGCACGAGGAAGGCGGTTCGGGCCGAGACGGAGGCCCCGGCCGAGACGGCCGACGCTCCGGCCCCGGCCGACTGAGGCCGTGGTCCGCCGCGGGGCCGCCGACCCAGGCGTCGCCCGAACCGAGCCGGCGCGCGCTCGGGCCACGGCTCCGGCCGGCGAGGGCGGACGCCCCGGGCTCTGCTACGGTTAGGGGCGAGATGGCACACAAGAAGGGCGGAGGTTCCACCAGGAACGGCCGGGACTCCGAGTCGAAGCGGCTCGGGGTGAAGGCGTTCGGCGGCGAGTCGGTCGGCGCCGGCGCGATCATCGTGCGCCAGCGGGGCACGAAGGTGCACCCGGGGCCGGGGGTCGGCCGGGGCGGCGACGACACGCTGTTCGCGCTCGTGCCCGGCGTGGTCGAGTTCTACAGCTCGCGCGGCCGTCGCTTCGCCCGGGTCGTCCCGCAGGCCTAGCCGGCGCCGGCGGAGGCCCCCTCGGAGGTCGCCCGCCGGATGGCCCGCACCCACTCCCTGATCTCGGGCTTCTTCACCGCGTTCGCCTCGCTCAGGTAGCTCACGGTCGTGCGGCGCTCCCTGCGCGCGTTCCAGCGGGGCTCGTCGGGCCCGCGGAGCGGTGGGGGCTGCGCGAAGTAGAACGCGACCCGCTCCTGCCCGCCCTCGCCCTCGTGGCGGAGCATCAGCACCGGGGAGCCCAGGAGCCGGCGGACCCGCCGGATCGCGCGGAGCTCGATCCGGCGCTCGCCGCTCCCGTCGTCCGGGGTGAAGACGAGGTGGCGCGCCTCGAGCGAGAGGGTGCCGGGGACCTCGCGCAGGAGGTCCCGGCGGAGGCGGACCATCCACACGCGGGACTCCACGGCCCCATCTTGGCGCGCGGGGCCTGCTCCGACCACGGTCCGTCTGGCAGGATGCGAGGGGTGACGTTCGTCGACGAGGTCTCGGTGATCGCCCGCGGCGGGCGAGGGGGCGACGGCTCCGCCGCGATCCGCCGGGAGCCGTTCGTGCCCCGCGGTGGCCCGGACGGCGGGGACGGCGGGCGAGGGGGCGACGTCGTCTTCGAGGTCTCGACCCGGGTGCGCGACCTCTCGTGGTTCCTCGATCACCGGCGCCTGGTCGCGGGCGACGGGGAGCCCGGGCGGTCGAACCGCCGGCACGGGGCCGACGGCCGGGACCTCGTCGTGCAGGTGCCCGACGGCACGGTGGTCCACGACGAGGACGGGCTGCTCGCGGACATGGTGGGGGAGGGCACCCGCGTGGTCGTCGCCCGCGGCGGCCGGGGCGGCCGCGGGAACGCCTCGCTCGCCTCGCCCCGGAACCGGGTCCCGAGGCGGGCCGAGGCGGGGGAGCCGGGGGAGGAGAAGCGGCTCTCGCTCGAGCTCCGGGTGGTGGCCGACGTGGGGCTCGTGGGGCTTCCGAACGTGGGGAAGTCGACCCTCCTCTCCCGCCTCACCGCGGCCCGACCGAAGATCGCCGACTACCCCTTCACGACCCTCACGCCCAACCTCGGGGTCGCCGGCCGCGAGCACCGGTTCGTCGTGGCCGACGTCCCGGGGCTCGTGGAGGGCGCGCACGAGGGCCGGGGCCTGGGCCACCGCTTCCTCCGCCACGTCACCCGGTGCCGGGCGCTCGTTCTCGTGGTCGACCTCTCGTCGCCGGACCCGGCGCGGGACCTCGCGACCCTGCGGGAGGAGCTCCGCGCGTACGACCCCGCGCTCGCCCTCCGCCCCCAGCTCGTGGTGGGGACGAAGGCCGATCTCGTCCCGGACCCGGCCGCGGCGGCCGCCGCCCTGGGGCCCGGCGCCCTCGTGACCTCCGCGGTGACCGGCCTGGGGCTCGATGCCCTCGCCCAGCGCCTGGAGGAGCTGGTCCGGGAGCTGCCGGCCGAGGCCAGGGAGCCCTACGTCGTCCTCCGGCCGGCGCGGCCCCGGTTCGTCGTGCGGAGGGAGGGGGAGCGGTTCCGGGTCGTGGGGCCGCAGATCGAGCGGTGGGTGGCGGAGGCCGACCTGGAGGACCCGCGGCAGGTGGTGTCCCTCCAGCGCCGGCTGGCCCGGGAGGGCGTGGAGCGCGAGCTGACCCGGAAGGGCGCCCGCCGCGGCGACGAGGTCGTGATCGGGGACCGCGTGTTCGAGTTCATCCCCGACGAGGAGCTCCGGGCCGATGGCGCTCCGTGACGAGCTGCTCCGGGAGGAGGATGCCGCGTTCGCCGAGTTCCTGGCCGAGGTCCGCGGGCTCGGGGCGGGGGCGATGGACGAGCCGCTGCTCCCCGGCGGCTGGTCGGTGCGGGACCTCCTCTGGCACGTCGCCTGCTGGTGCGCCGAGTGCGCGCACGCCCTGGAGCGGATCCGCCTCGGGACCTACGGGGGGTGGGAGGAGGACACCGACGCCCTCAACGCACGGTTCCTGGAGGAGGGTCGGAGGCACGACGCCGCCACCTGCCGGGCGACGCTCGCGGCGGCCAGGAACCGGATGCTCCAGGAGCTCGCCGCCCTCCCGGAGGAGCCGCCCGGCGAGGCGGTCGAGTGGTTCCGGGAGTCCGGGGCGCTCCACTACCGCGAGCACCTCGAGGACCTCCGCGCGGCCCGGATGCGGGGTCGCGGGCCGTCGGGGGGGTAGCATCGGGCCGTGGGACGACGCCTCGGCGTGATGGGCGGCACGTTCGACCCGATCCACCACGGCCACCTCGTGACGGCCGAGGAGGCCCTCGCTCAGTTCCAGCTCGACGAGGTGGTGTTCGTCCCCACCGGTCAGCCGTGGATGAAGGAGCACCGGGAGGTGTCGCCCGCCGAGGACCGGTACCTGATGACGGTGATCGCGACCGCCAGCAACCCTCGGTTCTCGGTGTCACGGATCGAGGTCGACCGGCGCGGGCCGACCTACACGGTGGACACCCTCCGCGCGCTGTCGGCGGAGCACCCCGACGCGGAGCTCTACTTCATCACCGGGGCCGACGCGATCCTCGAGATCGTCCACTGGAAGGACCCCGAGGAGGTGCTCGAGCTGGCCCACTTCATCGCGGCCACCCGTCCCGGCTACGACCTGGCGCGGTTCGAGGCGGACGCCGCGACCCGCCACCCGAGGATCAGCGTGATGCACATCCCGGCCCTGGCGATCTCCTCGACGGACATCCGGGCGAGGGTGCGGGAGGGGCGGCCCATCCGCTACCTGGTCCCGGAGGGCGTGAAGTCGTACATCGAGAAGACGGGCCTGTACCGGTGAGGACCGCGGAGCGCGCCGCGTCGCCGCGGGCGCGCGCCCCGAGGGCGCGGGCGCGCGCGTGGCGAAGGCGGGCGGGGCTGGCCGGCCT
>DATMBJ010000102.1:0-18937 GCA_035559315.1 Actinomycetota bacterium | reverse complement strand
CGGCCGCCGGGGCGGTGGCGCGCGCGCGCCACGGGGTCCCCCGCACGGCGCCGGCGCTCACCCTGGCCCTCGCCCGGGCGGCCCCGACGCCCCAGCCCAGCATGTCCCCGCACCCGCCCACCGAGGTCCAGGCCGGCCCGAGGCTGAAGCAGGTCCTCGAGCAGCTCCTCTGCCAGTGCGGCTGCAACCTCACGGCCTACGCGTGCGAGGGCACCATGACCTGCGAGGTCGCAGCCGGGATGCGCGCCCAGGCCGAGCGCCTGCTGGCCCGGGGGATGACCCCCGACGAGGTCCTGGCGGCCTTCGCCGCCGATTACGGCGAGGACGTCCTCGCCGCTCCGACCAGGGAGGGCTTCAACCTCACGGCGTGGGTCCTCCCGTTCGCCGTCCTGGCCGGCGGCGGGCTCGTGGTCGCCCTGGCCTTGAGGAGCTGGCGGCCCCGGGGGGGCGAGCCCGAGGAGGTCCCGGCCGCGGCGATCGACCCGGCGCTGCTGGAGGAGGTCGAGCGGGAGGTGCGACGGGAGGGATGACGGTGGCCGCGGTCGCGATCGGCGGGTTCCTCCTGTTCCTGGCGGTGGCCTACCTGATCGCCCGACCGTTCCTGGTCCCCGAGGGCCCGCCCGCCGAGGAGGAGGAACCGGCGCTCCTGCGGGAGAAGGAGCGGCTCCTCGATGAGATCCGCGAGCTCGACATGGACCTGGCCACCGGGAAGCTCAGCGAGGAGGACCACCGCAGGCTCCGTGCCCGTGCGGTGGCCGAGGCCGCGGCCGTGCTCCGCGCCCTGGCCGAGCGGGACGGACCGGCGGGCCCGGGGCGGGGGCGGGGTCCGGACGCGGAGACCGCGGAGGACCAGCTGGAACGGGAGATCGCCGCGCGCCGGCGCGCGCTCGAGCGGCGCACCTGCGGCGGGTGCGGGGCCGTCCACGAGCCCGGGGATCGGTTCTGCCGCCTCTGCGGCGCTGAGATCGCAGGGGTGAGCGGGGGGTGAGCGCGATGGGCAGCACGCGCGCGGGACACCACCGGGGACGGCGCGGCGGACGCCGTGGGCGGGCCGTCCGGCCCCCGTGGGTCCGGGTCGTCGCCGCGCTCGCGCTCGCCGTGGCGCTCGCCGTCATCGCCGCGGCGCTCGCGGGCGGGCCGGTGGCCTCCGCCGGTGGCCGGGTGGCCGCCGGAACCGGGCCGGTGGCGGCGGACGACGCCGGGGTGACGGGGAAGGTCGTGAACGGCACCAACGGCGAGCCGGCCGCGGCCATCGAGGTGACCCTGTTCCTCTACGACGAGCGGTCGGGGGTGGGGTCGCTCTCCACGACCGCCGACGACGCCGGCGCCTTCGCGTTCCCCGCGCTCCCGCCGGAGGTCACCGCGTTCCAGGTGGCCGCCACGTTCGACGGGGCCGAGTACCGCACGCGCGTGTTCCCCGCCGACCGGAGGGCCCCCGTGCGGCTCACGGTGTTCGAGCCGACCACCTCCCCGGACGCGGTCGTCGTGGCCACCTGGGTCGTATGGATCGACCGCGAGGGCGAGGCCATCGCGATCCAGCACGACCTGCGGTGGCGCAACGACGGGGACGCGGCGTACGTGGGGAGCGGTGGCGGCGGGCCGGTACGCCTGCCCCTCGCGCCGGGCGCCCGCGGCTTCCAGTACCTGGGGGCGTTCCTGGAGCGGCCCGGGCGGGTCGAGGGCGGCGCCTTCCTCCACCCGGCCCCCATCGTGCCGGGCGAGACCCGGGCCACGCTGCGGTACACGGCCGACCCCCCGGCGCGACTCACCTTCCCCGTCACCCTGCCCACGGAGCGGTTCGACCTCCTCGTGCCCGAGGGGATCGGGGTGACCTCCGACCGCCTGACGCCAGCGGGCGAGGTCACGGACCGGGGGATCGCCTACCGCGTGTTCACGAGCTCCGGCCTCTCGCCGGGGGAGGAGATCGTGGTCACGCTCTCCGGGCTCTCGGGGGGCGGGACGGCCTCGGTCCTCGCCCCGCTCCTGGTGGGCGTGGGGCTCGCCGCGGCCCTCGGGGGGGCGTTGACCCTGCGACGCGGAACCGGTCGCCGGAGGGCCGGACCCGGCGCGGCGCGGGCCGGCTCGAGCGCCGGCCGGGACCGCGGACGGCACGGCCCCGCACGCCCCGCGCCCCGCGCGTCCGCTCGAGAGCCGGCGCGGAACGCCCCCGACGCCGCGCCCCCCGACGAGGTCGACCTCCTGATCGACGAGATCGCCGCCCTCGACCTGGCCCACGAGCGCGGGCTCCTCGCGCCCGACGCCTACCGCAGGCTGCGGGCCACGGCCAAGGCCCGGCTCATGCGGCTGCGGGCCGAGCGGGGCGGGGCGGGGAGCGAGCGGGAGGAGGGATCGGGGTGCTCGTGACCCGGGAGGCGGACTACGCGATCCGGTGCGTGCTCGAGGTCGCCCGCCACGGGCGCATCAGCGCCGCTCGGGTGGCCGCGCTCCAGGGGATCTCCCCCACGTTCCTCGGCAAGATCGTCCGCTCCCTCGCGAGGGCCGGGATCCTCGCCACCAGGCGGGGCGTGGGCGGCGGCATCGCGCTCGCCGTGCCGGCGGGTTCCATCACGGTCCTCCACGTGATCGAGGCCCTGGAGGGGCCCCTGGTGCTGAACGAGTGCCTGTCCGACCCCCCGCGCTGCGACCGGATCGAGACCTGCCCCGCCTACCCGGTCCTGGTCCGCGCGCAGGAGGCCCTGCGCGAGCTGCTCTCGGTGAGCTTCGACCGGCTCCTCGAGGCCTCCGGGTCGGCGACGGCCGGGGGGATCTCGGCCATCCCCCTGGTCGGGGCCTGGTGCCTCCACGACGAGGAAGGAGGGGAGGGGCCGTGAAGCTCCTCGCCCTCGTGCTCTCCCACCGCACGCTCCCCATCCGGGAGCTCGAACGGGTGACCGTGCCCGAGACCCTCCTCCCGGGGGCCCTGCCCTGCCTCCTCCGGGCGCCCGACGTCCGGGAGGCGGTGATCCTCTCGACCTGCAACCGGACCGAGGTGTACGCGTGGGTCGGCGACCCGGAGGCGGCGGCTCGGGAGATCCGTCTGTTCCTGGAGGGCCTGAAGGGCCTCCCTCCGGGCTGGACGGAGCGCCGGGGGCGGATCCTCGTGGGGGAAGAGGTCATCCGGCACCTCTTCGAGGTGGCCGCCGGCCTGGACTCGATGGCCCGGGGCGAGGCCGAGATCCAGGGGCAGGTCCGGGCCGCGTACCGCGTCGCCGCCGCGGCGGGCGCGGTCGGTCCCCACCTCCACGGCCTGTTCCGGTGGGCGCTCGAGGCCGGGAAGCGGGCTCGGGCCGCGACCGGCCTCTCCCGGGAGCGCGAGGGCATCCCCCGCGCGGCCGTCCGGGCCATCGAGGCCGCCCTGGGCGCCCTGGCCGGGCGCGAGGTGGTGGTGGTCGGCAGCGGTCGGATCGCCGCCGGCTCGGTCCGCGCCCTGGCTCGCGCCGGCGCCCGCCCCCGGGTCGTCGCACGGCGCGCGGAGACGGCCCGCGAGCTCGCGGAGCGCTTCGGAGGGGTGGGCCTTCCCCTGGCGGCGCTGGTGCCGGCGATGGCCGCGGCCGACGCCGTCGTCTTCGCCACCGCGGCACCCGCGCCGCTCGCCGGTCCCGAGGAGATCTCCCGCGCCCTCGCCGGGAGGGACGGGCCGCTCGTGGTCGTGGACCTGGGCCTGCCGCGGAACGTCGATCCGGCGGTCCTCGCGCTCCGCGGGCCCATCGTCCTCTACGACCTGGAGCGGCTCGAGCGGGAGGGGTTCACCGCGCCCGGCGGGCGGGAGGCGCAGCTCGCGGAGGCCTCCGAGATCGTCCTGGTCGAGGCGGAACGCTGCGTGGCCTGGTTCCGCTCCCGCCCCGCCGACCGGGTCGTCGCGGCGATCCAGGCCCGCGCGGCGAGGATCGCGCGGGCCGAGGCCGAGGACGCCCTCCGGAGGATCCCCGGGCTCGACGAGCGGCAGCGCGAGGCCGTCGCCCGCGCGATCCACCGGAGCGTCCGGAAGGTCGTCCACCTCCCCACGGTCCGGGCGAAGGAGGCGTGCGCCCGCGGCGACGACGGGCTGGTGGAGGCGGCGCGGTGGCTCTTCGGCGTCGACGGGGAGCCCGCGGAGCCGGCCCGCGGCACGCACCGCGCCGAGGAGGTCGGGTGAGCGTGTTCCGGCGGCGGAGGAGGGATCCCGAGCGTCGCGGCGGGTGGCTCCGGGAGAGCCTGCGGGCGACCCGGGAGGCCCTCGCCCCGGTCGGCGGACGGCGGGTGGTGGCCGCGGGCGCCGTCGTGATGGGGCTCTCCGTGGCGGGCCTCCTGCTGTTCGCCGCCGCGAGCTTCTGGTGGACCTCGCAGCCCTCGTTCTGCGCCCGCTGCCACGTCATGACGCCCTACGTGGAGAAGTGGGAGGCGTCGCCGCACCGGGAGGTGAACTGCGAGCGCTGCCACCTCACGCCGGGGTTCTTCGGCTTCATCGGCGGCAAGATCGCCGGGCTCCAGGTGGTGATGAACTACATCCGCGGCACCTACGAGGACTGGTCGTTCAACGCCGCGGTCCCCAACGCCGCCTGCCTGCAGTGCCACGAGGACATCCTCGCGGGGAACGTCCACGACCCCCGGACCGGTATCACCGTGAGCCACCGGAACATCGTGGAGCTCGGCGGCAAGTGCCTGAACTGCCACTCGACGGTGGCCCACGGCGAGGCCGTGGCATACGGCTCCGCGACCCATCCCACGATGAGCGCCTGCCTCCGCTGCCACAACGACCGCATCGCGCCCCTCGAGTGCAACCTCTGCCACACGGGCCGACAGGGGCCACCGGGTGGGGACGGAGGGGGGAGGGGGACCGGATGAACGTCTCCAGGAGGGCCAGGTGATCGGGTTCAGGAAGAAGCCGCAGCAGCTCACGCTCCCCGGGGTCAAGGTTCGCCGGGCGGGACGGCCGCGCGTCGAGGGACGCCGGCTCGGCCCCATCGCCCGGCTCCGCCGGAGCCTGGTCGCCGCCCCCGTGACCAGGCGACGGTTCCTGGCGGGGACGCTCGGGTGGATCACCGCGGCGATCGCCGCCGCCCTCGGGATCCCGGCGGCGGCGGCGTGGATCTCGCCCGCCCTCCGGCCCCAGCAGCAGGGCTGGTACCCGGTCGGGAGGATCCGCGACCCCGAGCCCGGGGAGCCCGACCTGAGCGTGGTGGGCGAGCCGGTGGAGACCCACTTCACGATGCTGGTCCAGGACGCCTACCTCGCCGCCCAGCCGCAGGAGGTGGCGGTCTGGGTGATCAACCACGGGGGCGGGGAGTTCACGATCTTCGACGACCGCTGCACCCACCTCGGGTGCCCCTACGGGTACGACCCCAAGGCCCGACGGTTCAACTGCCCCTGCCACAACGGGGTGTTCGACCTCGAGGGCCGGGTCCTGGCCGGCCCGCCGCCCCGGCCCCTCGACCGCTACGAGTACAAGGTCGAGAACGGAGTGCTGTACGCGGGCGAGCTGTACCGGGTCAACGACGAGCTCCAGCGGATCACGCAGTAGGAGGTGGTGGCATGTTCGCGCGCAGCGTCGCCTGGCTGGAGGACCGGCTCGGCCTCCGGCCCCTCGCGCACCGGGTCGCGGACCACCCCGTCCCCCGGCACATCACCTGGCTCCACTGCTTCGGCGGCCTCGCGTTCTTCACGTTCATCGTCCAGGTCGCGACCGGCATCGTCATGGCCTTCTTCTACGTCCCGAGCCCCGACCACGCCCACGCGAGCGTGCTGTGGTTCCAGACCTCGGTCCCCTTCGGGAGGGTCATCCGGAACCTCCACCGGGTCGGGGCCTCAGCGATGGTGGTCCTGGTGGCCCTCCACATGCTGCGGGTCTTCGTGCACGGCGCCTACCGCAAGCCGCGGGAGCTCAACTGGGTGGTGGGCGTGGGCCTGCTCCTGCTCACGCTGGCGTTCGGGTTCACCGGCTACCTGCTCCCGTGGGACCAGAAGGCGTACTGGGCCACGAACGTGGGACTCAACATCGTGGCCACGGTCCCGCTCGCGGGGCCGGTGATCGCGAGCCTGCTCCGGGGCGGGCCCGCGCTCGGGGCCCTCACGTTGCTCCGGTTCTACGCGCTCCACGTGTTCGTGCTCCCGATCCTGCTCGCCGTGGGGATGCTGCTGCACTTCGCGATCGTGCGGAAGCAGGGCATCGCCCGGCCGCTCTGAGGAGGCTGCGATGGGCGCGGGACAGGCCCTCCTGGCGGAGCCGGAGGAGGAGCGGACGGTCCCGTTCTTCCCGGACTTCGCCCTGCGGGAGGCGATCGTCGCCCTCCTCTACCTCGCGGTCCTGCTGGTCATCGCCTCGCTCACCGACCCCCCGCTGGAGGAGGTCGCTGACCCCACCGCGGCCGGCTACATCCCGAGGCCGGAGTGGTACTTCCTGTGGCTGTTCCAGACCCTCAAGTACTTCAAGGGCCCCTACGAGGTCGTCGGGACCTTCGTCCTCCCCACCGCCGCCATCGGGATCCTCGTCGCCGCCCCGTTCCTGGACCGGCGGGAGCCGCGCCCCCGCCCCCTGCTCCCCCGGACCCGGCCGGTGCGGCTGTGGCCGAGGATCGTGGGCGCCGGGGCCCTGGCCACGATCGCCCTCCTCACCCTCGCCGCGGTCACCAGCCCGACCCCGGTGGTCCAGACCGGGCCCCAGCTCAGCGAGGTGGAGGCGGCGGGGAAAGCGCTCTTCGACAAGATGGGCTGCCCCTCCTGCCACGCGATCGGCGGCGAGGGCGGGACCCGTGGTCCGGACCTCACGAACTTCGGCGCCAAGCCCGACGCGCGCGACCGCGTGCTCCTCCACTTCCGGGTGGGAGGGGTCCCCGGCAGCTTCATGCCGGGCTACGAGCTCTCCGACGCCGAGCTCTCCTCGCTCGCGGCCTACCTCCTTTCGTTGAAGGGCGCACGGGGATGACGACGGAGCGGCCCGGACGACGGATCCCCCTATTCGTGAAGGTGGCGGTCCCCGCCGTCGCCCTGGGGGTCGCCCTCCTCCTCGTGGGCCTGGCCTGGAGGGCGAGCCGCGCCGACCGCCCGGGCTCGGCCGACCGGGCGCAGCCCGCCGTCCCCGTCGAGGGGACGGACCCCTTCCTGGGCTGCCCCGACTGCCACGGGGACCTGGACAAGGTGTTCGAGCGGGGCGGGCTCCCGCTCCTCCGCTACACGCACGAGGACCACTTCGCGACGGGGGTCTCGGACTGCTCGGTCTGCCACCCGGCCGACACCCACGAGCCCGACCGGATCAACCGGCCGACGATGGGCCGCTGCTTCACCTGCCACGGGACCACCAGGGTCGCGATCGCGCCGGGCGAGTGCTCGACGTGCCACCCCCCGGGGATCCCTGACCGGCCTCCCACCCACCTCGCGGCCCGGTGGCTCCCGCGTGGTCACGCCGAGGAGGCCTCGGTCAGCGGCTTCGAGTGCGTGACCTGCCACCGCCCGAGCACCTGCCGCTCCTGCCACGGCCTCGAGATGCCGCACCCCGAGGGCTGGGACGCCGCGCCCCACGTCGCGGCGTTCTTCGAGGGCCCCGCGGTCTGCGAGCGGTGCCACGCGCGGGCCCCGGACCGGGTCGACTCCTGCGACCGCTGCCACCATCCGCAGGGCCCCGAGGGCGTCCCCTGGCGCCGCGCGCACCCGCGGGTGGTCCAGGAAGAGGGGGCGTTCACCTGCTTCGACTGCCACAGCGAGGTCACGTGCTCCAGATGCCACGTCCGGGGGCGCGAGGACTTCAGCGCGGACCGGGCCGTCGTCGCCGCCGCGGGCCCGGCCCCCCCGAACCCCACCGGCGGATGAGGAGGACCGATGACGACCAAGGGAACCACCGCCCGACCGGGGATCGGACCGGTCATGAGGATCAAGGTCGAGCTGTGGGTGGCGCTCCTGTTCGTGGCGCTCGCGTTCGGAGCCGGCGTCGTCGTGCGGAGCCTCGCCGAACCGCCGGAGGCACCGGCCCCCGCGGTCGTCCCGGCGGGTCCCGCGTTCGGGTTCCCCCCGGCGCCGCCGCTCACCGAGGAGCAGCTCCAGCAGGGGCTGCCCCCCGGCCACCCCGACGTCGGCGGGGTCGGTGGATCCGCCCCCGCGGAGTCGCCGAGCGCGTCGCCGGGACCGTCCTGAGGAGGTCGGGTGGGCGCGCGGCCCGGACGCCGGAGGCTCCTCGGGCGGACGCTCGTCGTGGCGGGCGGGCTGCTCGTCGCGGGCGTGCTGCTCGTCGGCTGGAACCGGGCCGCCTCCTCGCCCCGCCTCTGCGGATCGTGCCACGCGATGGACGACGCCGCCCTCGCGGCCGCGCGCTCGGTGCACGCCGACGTGCCCTGCCTGGCCTGCCACGCCCGTCCCGGGCTCCTCGGGAGCCTGCGGTACGTCCCCACGCTGGCGCGGGAGGGCGTGGCCACCCTCACCGGCTGGGACGTGGCCGGCGACGTGCTCCGGGCCGCGCCGTGCGCCCGCTGCCACGACCTCGGCTCCACGCCCGCGCTCCGTCGGGCCCACCCCGAGCGGGGGGCGGCCTGCGACTCCTGCCACGGGGAGGTGGCGCACCCGTCCGCCCGGGCCCGGCCGGCCGCGGTCCCGCCCGGCGAGGGGCACCCGGACGGCTACGTGCAGACGCACGGGGCGGACGCGGTCGCGGATCCGGGGACGTGCGACTCCTGCCACCGACCGACGTTCTGCCAGGCCTGCCACTTCCGGACCACGTTCCCCCACCCCCGAGGGTGGATCGAGCGCCACGGGCGCGTGCAGGAGGTGGAGGGACCGGAGGCCTGCGCCCTCTGCCACCCGAGCACGTTCTGCGTGGGCTGCCACGGGACCGAGATCCCCCACGTGAGGACCTGGCTCGGCGAGCACTGGCGGGCGCTGCAGGACGCGAGCAGGGAACCCTGCCTCGTGTGCCACGCGCCGACCGACTGCTCAACGTGTCACGCCCGTCACGCGACCCACAGGGAGCAGGAACTCCATGGCTGAGCGCGCGACCCCGGCCCGCAGACGCCGGCCCGTGCGGCTGGTGGTGCTGATCGCCTCGGTCATGGGCCTGCTGCTGGCCGAGGCGACCGTGGTCGTGTTGGTGTTCGTCTCGCCCTCGGCCCGAAGCGCGATCGCCGCGGCCGTCGAAGACGTCACGGAGGCCTGGGCGGGCACCGACGACCGACCCGGGATCCAGGACCGCGTCGCCGAGGCCGTCCGGCGCGGGTACGAGCGCTGGGTCGTACCGCTCTGGGCCGAACCTCGGCCGCCGCGGGGGGACGCGGAGTTCGCCGGCTGCGTGCGCTGCCACCCCGACTACGCGTCGAAGCGCCGGTTCTCCTCGGTGTTCATGGACCACCCCCTGCACGCTCAGATCGGCGTGGCCTGCGCCACGTGTCACGAGGCGACGCTCCACCCGAACCCCCCGCTCCCCGACGAGCGGACCTGCGCGACCTGCCACCGGGAGGTGGAGGTGCGGGACCGGTGCGGAACCTGCCACCCCCCCGCATCCCTCCCCCACTTCGCGCTCCTCGGCGCGGGCCGGGAGGGGGTCGTCCGCTGCGAGTCGTGCCACCCCCGGAGCAGCTTCGGCGCCGCCACCGCCGAGCCGCGCGTGCACGTCGGCGCGTTCGACGGCTCCGACCGCGAGCGGTGCCTCCAGTGCCACGAGCCCACCACCTGCCAGGGGTGCCACGCGTCGCGACACCCGCCGGACTGGCGCTCGGCGCACGGCCTCGCGGTGGGCGGGGGCGGCCAGGTGAGCTGCTACACGTGCCACACCAACGACTGGTGCGCGGACCGTTGCCACAGCACGACCCCCGGCGCTCCCCCGACGGGAGGCGGGCCATGAGGCTGCGGCGGCCAGCCATCTTCGGCACGGCGCTCACCACCGCCGTGGTCGCGGCGGCGGCCCTCCTCCTCGGCCTGCGCGCCGGACGGGGCGAGGACCGGGGCCCGGTGATCGTGCGGGTCGACGGCGTCGCCATCTACCTCGCGGACGCGCGCGCCCGGCTCGAGGGGCTGCGCGCCGTCCACGGGGAGGAGGCCGTGGGTCCCGACTGGCGCGAGACGGTCCTCCGTTCGCTCGTCGACGACGTGCTCATCCGGGAGGAGGCCGAGCGCCGCGGGATCCGCATCGGCCCCGGCGAGGTCGCCCTCGCCGTGGAGCGGATCCGCGCCGGGCTCGGTGGGCCGGCCGCCTTCGAGCGGTGGCTCGAGGAGCGGGGGATGGACCTCGCGGAGCTCGAGCGGCGCGTGGGACTGAACCTCCTGGGCGCCCGGGTCTACCAGGCGGTGACCGAGGGCGTGACGGTCACCCCCGAGGAGGTCCGGGCCTACTACCGGGAGCACCGGGAGGAGTTCGGAACGGCGGATGGCAGGGTCCCCCGGCTCCCCGAGGTGCGGGTGTCGATCCGGCAGACCCTGATGAAGGAAGAGCGGGACCGGGCCTTCGCCGAGTGGCTGGAGGGACGACGGCGGGAGGCGCGGGTCGTCGTCGTGCTCCCCGACTGGTGGAGGAGGCTATGAGCGAGCGGTGGGAAGCGCCGCCGCGGGGCCTGGTCGTGGCGGTGCTGCTGTTGACCCTGGTCGTCCTCGGGCTGGGGGGCGCCGTCCTGGCCGTCCGGCTGCGTCCGGCCCGTCCGCCGAGGACCGCGGTGGAGCGCGACCTCGCCGCCTGGCGGCAGGCGGTGGCGGCCGCCCCCCGGGACGACCAGGCCAGGACCGGGCTCGGGCTCGCCCTGCTCGAGGCGGGCCGCACGGCCGAGGCGCGCCGGGCGTTCGAGGAGGCGCTGGAGCTGAACCCCGAGAACTGGGTGGCGCTGTTCCAGCTCGGCCTCCTCGAGGCGGACCGTGACCCCGAGCGCGCGGTGCGGCTGCTGGACCGGGCCGCGCACTTCGCGCCGCGCAGCAGCAAGGCCGGGCCGCTGGTGGCCGAGGGGGACCTCCTCATGGAGATGGACGACCCCGAGGGGGCGAGATCCGCGTACCGCAGGGCGATCGCCGACGTCCCGTTCCTCTTCGACGCGCACCTCGGCCTGGCCCGGGCGCTGGAGGCGCTGGGCGACCCCGAGCGCGCGCTCCGCGAGTACCGGGAGGCCGCGAGGTTCGATCCCACGGACGAGGAGGTGCGGGAGGCGATCGCGAGGCTCGAGGCCGGGGGTGCATCCCCCGGTCCGTGACGGAGGGAGGAGAGGGACATGGCCCTGCCTGAGGAACCGCTCACGGAGGAAGCGCCGCCCGGGGAGCCCGCCGGCGGCGGGGAGGAGCGGACGACGCGGCGGATCCTCGTCGCGCTCCTCGCCGTCCTCGCGCTCGCCGCGGTCGGGCTCCTCGGGCTCCTGGTGTGGCTGCTCAGGCCCCAGCCGGGCCCGCGGGCGCCCGGCGAGCCCGTGGGCTACCCGATCCGCGTGGTGGCCGCGATCTACGGTTCCGGGCCGCGTCGGGAGCAGCTGCTGCGGACCCCGCTCGGGGTGGCCTTCGACGGCGACGGGAACGTCTGGATCTCCAACACCGGTCGGTCGCGGGTCGAGGTCTACACCACCGACGGGGCCTTCGTCCGGGCGGTGGGCGCCGAGCCAGGGCCGGGGAGGCTCTGGTCGCCGTACGGGATCGCCGTGGATCCCGACCGGGAGCGGGTCTACGTGGCCGACTTCGCCGCGCGGGCCGTGCAGATCTTCTCCACCTCCGGGGCCTACGTCGGCCACCTGCCCGCCGACGACCAGGACCTCGGCGTGTTCGGCCCCGACGGGTTCACCCCCTACGACGTGGGGCTCCTCGAGGGCCGCGTCATCGTCTCCAGCAACGACGGGCTCTACTTCTTCGACGCCACGGGCCACGTCGTCGCCCGCTGGGGCGGGAGGTTCAAGGGCCGGAACGTCCGCGGGGTCGAGCTCGGGATGTTCAACTTCCCGGACGCCTTCGAGGTGGACCCCGAGCGGGGCCGGATCTACGTCGCCGACACGCTGAACCGCCGCGTCGTGGCCCTCGACCGAGAGGGCCGCTGGCTATGGGTCTCGGGCCTGCCCGACGCCTACGGGAAGATCCGCGGCTTCTGGCAGCTCCCCCGGGGGATCGTGCTGGGGCCCGACGGGAACCTGTACGTGGTGGACACGTTCCGCGCCGACCCGGAGGGGATGGGGACCGGCCACCTGGTCGTCCTCTCCCCGGAGGGGGAGCTGCTCTCGGAGTTCGGCCGGGCGGGGGAGCCCGAGGGCGCGTTCGACTTCCCCGAGCAGCTGGCCGTGGACGGGGACGGCCTGTTCGCGATCGCCGACCGCGAGAACCACCGGGTGGTGCTCTTCACGCTCGGACCCCTGCCCCCTCCCGACCGGGGCGAGACCGAGCTGTACGGGGAGTCGTTCTCGCGGCCCGAGGACGTCTGGGCCACGCCGCAGCCCGGACAGGGCTAGAGGTTGCCCGTCCGTGCTACGCGGGCAGGGCTAAGGGATCACCCGTCCGTGCCGGGCGGCGATGGCCCGGGCCGCCACCACCCCGCTCGCGGCGGCCTGGACGAGCCCCCGCGACACCCCGACCCCGTCCCCGGCGCCGAAGAGGCCGGTGATGTCGGTCTCCATCTCCGGGGAGAGCGCGAGCTCCGCCGAGTAGAACTTCACCTCGACCCCGTACAGGAGCGTGTCGGGCGACCACAGCCCCGGCGTCAGCGCGTCCACGGCCCGCAGCATCTCGAGGACGTCGGTGAGGTAGCGGTGGGGGAGCACGAAGGCCAGGTCCCCCGGGGTGGCCTCGGGCAGCGTGGGGCGGACCGAGCCCTCCGCGATCCGCTCCGGGGTGGAGCGGCGGCCGGCCAGGAGGTCGCCCAGGCGCTGGACGATCGCGGTCCCACCCAGCATGTTCGCCAGGCGGGCAACGTGCTTGCCGTAGGAGATCGGCTCGCGGAAGGGCTCGGTGAAGCGGGTGGTGACGAGGACGGCGAAGTTCGTGTTGGGGGTCCGCCGCCCCGCGTAGGAGTGCCCGTTCACCGTGATCACGTCGTCGTAGCGCTCGAGGGTCACCTCTCCCCGAGGGCACACGCAGAACGTCCGCACCGGGTCCCCGAACGTTGGCGCCCGGAACCGGAGCTTGAACTCGTACAGGGGCCCGGTGAGCGGGGCCATGACCCGGGCGTCGCACTCCACCCGCAGCCCGATGTCCACGAGGTTCCGCGAGGCGGAGAGCCCCAGCCGGTGCGCCTCCGCGTCCAGCCAGTCCGCCCCGGTCCGGCCCGGCGCCAGGATCACGCTCCCCGCCTCCACCAGGCGGCCCTCGGCCACCACCCCCACGAGGTGCCCGCCGTCGGCGGCGACCCGCTCCACCCGGGTGTCGGTCCGGATCTCCACCCGCGCGGGCGGGAGCTCGCCCCGGAGCCGCTCGAGCAGGAGGGGGAGCCGGTCGGTCCCCACGTGGCGGATGCGGGCCGGCACGAGCGTGAGCCCCGCCGCCCGGGCCCGTTCCTCGAGCCCCCGGACCCGCTCCCGGTCCGCCCCGTGGACCCGCCGGGGCGCGCCGAGGGCCACGAACGCTCGGTCCACGTACGCGATCAGCTCCTCCGCCGCCGACGCGCCGACCACCTCCCGCAGGCGCCCGCCGAAGGCCGGCGACAGCGTGAGCTTCCCGTCGCTGAACGCCCCCGCACCGCCGAAGCCGGCGGTCCGGAGCGAGGGGTCCGCCAGCCGCCTCGGGAGGTCGGGCCCCGCCTCCAGCACCAGCACCCGGAGCCTCGAGATCCGCGCGAGCTCCCGCGCGGCGAACAGCCCCGCCGGGCCCGCCCCCACCACCACGACATCCCAACGCTCCACGCCGAGAGCGTAGGCGCGAGCGGGGCGCCGCGGGCCGCCCGGACAGCCCGGCGGTCGCGGGCCGCCCGGCCCCTCCCGCCCCGAGGGGCGTCCGGCACGATGCCAGGTGGAGATGCGGCTCGAGCTGCGGGTCACGGCCTGGCTCCTGGCGCTCTTGGGAGCCTCGGCGGCGGCGGCACTGGCCGGCGGCTACTGGTTCGAAGCGCGAGCCGTCGACCGGCAGGCGCGCGAGGTCGGCCGGCTCGTGGCGCTCTCCGTGCGCAACAGCCTCGAGGTGAGCATGCTGAACAACGCCCCCGAGGACATCCGGCGCGCGGTGACGAACGTGGGCCGAGGAACCTACGTCCGCTCGGTGGCCGTCTATCGGGGCGACGGCACCGTCTGGGTGTCGTCGGAGGAACCCATCCCGGGGCATCCCTCCGGCGCCCTCCGCCGCGTGGTGGAGGACGGTCGGACCCGCACCGTCCTCGAGCGGGGCCTCGCCACCGTCCTCGTCCCGGTCCTGAACCGCCCCGAGTGCGGGGGCTGCCACCAGGGCGCCGGACCGGTGCTCGGGACGGTCGGCGTCGTGCTCGACGAGCGGCCGCTCCGCGACGAGCTGCTCCGGGGCGCCCGGAACTCGCTGGTGGTGGCGGCCCTCCCGCTCGCGATCGGGGTGGCGGCCTCGATCTGGGCCGTGCGGCGCTGGTTGCTCCGCCCCCTCGCGATGGTCGGGTCGGCGGCCGAGCGGGTGGCCTCGGGCGACCTGGGGACGCGGCTCCCGGAGCTCCGCGGCCGGGAGTTCGCCTCGGTGGTCCGGGCCTTCAACGAGATGACGGCACGGCTCGAGCGCCAGGCGGCCGACCTCGAACGCACGGTGGAACAGCTCCGGTCGGACCTCGAGGGGATGGAGGAGATCCAGTCGCTCGTGGCCCGGGGCGCCGGTCTGGGCGAGATCCTGAGCCGCACCGCCGGCCACCTCGCCCGGGCCCTCGCGGCCTCGGGCGTCGAGATCCGCCGCCCGGGGGCCGACGGCCCGCGGGCGAGTTGGGGGGAGGTCCTCCCACCCCCCGAGGCCGCCCTGCGCCCGCCCACCGAGGCCCGGAGCTCGGCGGGCCCGCTGGAGGCGGTGGACGAAGGCACGCCCCTCCGCTGGGTCGTGGCTCCCGCGGCCCGGGGCGGGAGGCCGCTCGCGCTCCTGGGCGTCGCCTGGGACCCGCCCCGACCGCTCGGGCGCCCGGAGCGCGATCTGCTGGCCTCGGTCGCCGGGCTCGTGGCCGTCGCGATCGAGAACGCCGAGCTCCTCGAGCGGCTGCGCGAGGAGGAGCAGGCGCTGGAGGGGACCCTCAAGAAGACCCTCGCGGCCCAGGAGGAGGAGCGGCGCCGGGTGGCGCGAGAGCTGCACGATGACGCGAGCCAGCTCCTCCACGCGCTGCTCATGAACCTCGGGCTGCTCGAGGACCGCGTCGTCGAACGACCGATCCGGGAACGGCTGCGGGCCCTGAAGGCCCTGGCCGAGCAGGCCAGCCGCAACCTCGAGAAGCTCCTCCTCGACCTGCGGCCCGCGCTCCTCGACGAGCTGGGGCTCGTGGCCGCCCTCCGCTGGTACGTGTCCCAGGCCCGGGAGGCGTGGGAGGTCCCGATCGAGCTCGAGGTGTCGCGGGTCCCCCGGCTCCCGTCACACGTCGAGACCGCGGCGTTCCGGATCGTCCAGGAGGCCGTGGGGAACGCCCTCCGCCACGCCCGCCCCCGGACCGTGCGGGTCCGCGTGGGGGCCGACGGGGAACGGCTCGCGATCGCCGTCGAGGACGACGGTAGCGGGTTCGACGTCGCCGCCGCGTCCGCGCGGGCCCGGCGGGGCGAGGTGGCGGGGCTCCTGGGGATGCGGGAGCGGGCGGAGCTCCTGGGCGGGGTCCTGAGGATCGAGTCGTCACCCGGGTCAGGGACGAAGGTCTGGGCCGAGATCCCCCTGCCCCGGACGGAGGGAGGCGAGACGCGCGATGGGCGAGAAGATCAAGGTGCTCGTCGTTGACGATCACGCCGTGGTCCGCGAGGGCGTGCGGATGGTGCTCGAGACCGACCCCGACCTGAAGGTGGTCGGCGAGGCGGGGTCCGGGGAGGAGGCCATCGAGATGGCACGCGAGCTCTCGCCCGACGTCGTCGTGATGGACATCGGGATGCCCGGGCTCTCGGGCTTCGAGGCCACCCGACGGATCCGGGCCGCCCAGCCCGAGGTGAAGGTCCTCGCGCTCACCGTCCACGACAGCGAGGCGTACCTGTTCCAGATGCTCCAGGCGGGGGCCGTCGGCTACGTCCTGAAGCGAGCCGCGGCCGCCGACCTCATCCAGGCCGTGAAGGCCGCCCACCGCGGGGAGACGCTCCTGCACCCCAGCGTGGCCAGGCTCCTGATCAAGGACTACCTGGCGCGGGCGGAGCGGGGGGAGGAGGCCTCGGGGGAGCGGATCTCGGAGCGGGAGCGCGAGATCCTCAAGCTGATCGCCGAGGGCAAGACCAACCGCGAGATCGCCTCGATGCTCTACCTCTCGGTGAAGACCGTCCAGGCCCACCGAGCGAGCCTGATGCGGAAGCTCGGGCTCCACGACCGCGTGGAGCTCGTGAAGTACGCGATCCGGAAGGGGATCGTGGGCCTCGACGAGATCTGAGCCCCCTAGAGGACCTCGAGGAGGGCGGCGACGGCCTCGGCCAGGGCCGCCGACATCACGAGGAGCAGCATCGCGATCCCGAGCGAGACGAAGGCGACGCACACCACCCGGAACCGGAGGGGGCAGCTCGGGCCCCGTGCCCGCTCGATCGGCTCGGCGCCCGCGACGATCCGCTCGTACCAGCCCGGGTAGCGCTCCCTCACCTCGTCCAGAGGGATCCGCCCGGTGAAGATCACCGGGTCCGCGGGGAACACCTCGGGACGGAGATGGGTGTTGAAGAAGTGGATCGCGAACAGGAAAGCGACGGCGAGGAGCGCCTCGTAGGAGTGGAAGATCAGCGCGGCGTTCACGGCCCACCCGGGGAGGAACCGCGCGGAGGTCTCCGGGAACCACATCACGAGGCCGGTGAGCCCGATCACCAACAGCCCCCAGGCCTCCGCCAGGTAGTCGAACTTCTCCCAGTACGTGTAGCGACCGAACCGTGGCCGGGGCCCCCTCCCCCGGACGTGGCGGAGGTACTGGACCACGTGCCGCACGTCCTCGGCGCGCGGCAGGATCGCGTCCGGGCCACGGACCGGCGGGAACCGACGCCGCACGGCCGCGACCGCCAGGCCGATCAGGTGCATCGCGGCCGACCCGAAGAACGCGACGGCGAACCCCCGGTGGAACAGCCCGGCCCCGCGCGGTCCCCCCCAGAGGGCCATCAGCGGGCGGGCCCACCCCGCCCATGCGTACTTGAGGGGCATGCCCGTGAAGACGAGCCCGAAGACCGCGACCATCAGCACTCCGTGGGTGAGCCTGGCCCACGGCCCGAACCGGCGGACCACGAGGACCTCCTCCGGGCGGCCCGCGGCCGTCCCCTCGAGCAGCTCGGCCCGGCTCATCCCGATCCCTCCCGCGCCCTCCGCTCCCGCCACGTGTGGCGCGCGGCGAGCAGCGTGTGGAGCCCGAAGAAGGCGAACGTGCCGACCAGGATCAGGATCATCCAGAGCGCGACCGCCCGCAGCCTCGGATCCTCCGGGAGGGGCCACCCTCCGACGTGGATCAGGATGTCCCGGAAGTTGGGCGGGGCATCCTCGTGACACCGGCGGCAGGTCCTCACGACGTTCGCCGGGTTGACCGGGGACCGGGGGTCGCTCGCGGGGAGCACCCGGTGGCCCCCGTGGCAATCCGGGCAGCTCGCGACGTCGAGCCGGCCGAGCGACGACGCCTTGCCGTGGTAGTCGCGGAGGTAGAAGGCCTCACCGCGCTCCACGTGGCAGGCGGAGCACCGGGCGCCGAGGGCCACCGCGAAGGCGCGGGACGGCACGGGCCGGACGCCGTGGGCACCGTGGCAGTCGACGCAGCTGGGCGGCGCCGGCCCCGGCCCGTGGATGGGGCGTCCGGGCGGGCCGTGGGCTCCCTCCTCGATCGCGCGCGCCGCGCCGGGATGGCACGCCGAGCAGGAGGCCCGCCCGGCCGCCAGCTTGGCCGCTGGGTGATCCGGGAGGGCGGGGCCGAGCACACCGTGGCAGTCCTGGCACGCGAGATCGCGGTGGGCCGACCGCGCGAGGCGCGCAGGTTCGACCCGCAGCCGAGGGTCCTCGCCTCGCTCCACGATCGCGGGCGACCCGTGGCAGAGCAGGCACCCGGACGAGGGGGACGGCGGCGCCGGCCCGGGCCTGGCGCTGAGCGGGTCCCACGCGCCCGACCCGGCACCGAGCGCCGTCGGCGCCCCCACGACCCACGCTCCCAGGAGCAGGATCGTGAGCGCGGTCGATCTCGGTCGGCCCCACGAGCCCCCGGACCCATCCATCGGATCCGATGCTCACGGGCGCCCGGGTGCGCTGCCAAGGGCCACGGTGCCCGGGATCCGAGGGACGGCCCTCCCCGGTGGTCGGGTCGGGAACCTAGGGCCTCCGCCCGAGCTTCCGTGGCGGTCGCCCGATGCCGAGATGCGGGCCGGACCGCCCAGGTATGGGTCCGGAGCCGATGGGGGTGGAGCGGGCCGGGAGCTACGGTCGGTTCGAGGAAGGAGGCCGCCATGAGCCAGACGTCGACGGTTCACCCGGGTCCGAGCGCGGTCCTCTGGACGTTGGCGGGAGCGTCGCTCCTGTTGGCGAGCGCAGCGCTCGCGGTGGTGCTGTGGGAGCCGAGGGCGCTCTGGATCGGGCTGTTCGCGGGGCTGCTCGCCCTGGTCAGCTGGGGTCTGTTCACGCGGGTGCGGGCCCGGCTGCGGGCGCGAGCCGGGGCGAGCGCGGCGCTCGCGGACGCCGGCCTGATCCTGGGGGCGCTGGTGGTCCTGCCCCTCCTCGGGTTCGCGGTGCTCTGGATCGGGCTGCTCCTGATCCTCGGCCTGACCTGGCTGCTCCACCTGGTGGGCCTGGCCTGAGCCGGGGGAACGATCGCGCCGCGAGGCGGCGAGCGCGGTTCCGGCACCTCCCGAGGGTCCCCGCTCGGAGCGGCGGCGCCGTTCGCGAGGACCCGGCGAGCGCTCCCTCCACCGCGGGGCCGGGGCGGTCGGCGCGACGCTCATTCCCCTACCATGCTGTCCGGGACGCACGCCCCCGT
>DATMBJ010000101.1:0-15616 GCA_035559315.1 Actinomycetota bacterium | reverse complement strand
GAGCCCGTCGTCGCCGGGCCCCCGGCCGACACCGACGGCGAGGCCGCCCACCGGGCCCGCGCGAGGCTCCCCGCGACGCCGCCCGCCCGCGGGCCCTACCGCCTTCCCCCGCTCGACCTCCTCCGCGCCGCGCCGGCCTCCGGGGCCGACGGCCGGGACGAGGAGCACACGATGGAGGCGCTCGAGCGAACGTTCCGGACCTTCGGGGTCCCGGCCCGGGTGCCCACGGCCCACCGGGGGCCGACGGTCACGCTCTACGAGGTCGAGGTGGAGCCCGGGACCAAGGTGAACCGGGTGCTGTCGCTGGCCGACGACATCGCCTACGCCCTGGCCACCCCCGACGTCCGGATCATCGCGCCGATCCCGGGGCGCTCGGCGATCGGGGTGGAGGTGCCGAACAGGGTCCGGGAGTTCGTGACCCTGGGCGACGTCCTCCGCTCCCGGGCCGCCCGGGAGGCGCGCCACCCGCTCGCCGTGGGCCT
Source organism: Actinomycetota bacterium (assembly GCA_035559315.1). Classification (GTDB taxonomy): domain Bacteria; phylum Actinomycetota; class UBA4738; order UBA4738; family HRBIN12; genus DATLZM01. Next base: position 15,134 of record DATMBJ010000101.1, on the reverse strand, counting down.
CGGGAAGGACGTCCACGGGCGGGCGGTGATGGTGAACCTGGCCGAGATGCCCCACCTCCTGATCGCCGGGGCCACGGGGGCCGGGAAGTCCTCGCTGATCAACTCGTTCGTGACCTCGATCCTCATGCGGACCACGCCGGATCAGGTGAAGCTCGTGCTGGTCGACCCCAAGCGCGTGGAGCTCTCCCACTTCGCCGACCTGCCGCACCTGCTCTCGCCGGTGATCGTCCATCCCAAGCGGGCCGCGGAGGCCCTGGCCTGGGTGGTGCGGGAGATGGAGCAGCGCTACGAGGTCCTCGCCGCGGTGGGGGTCCGCGACCTGGACGGCTACCGGCAGGGGCTGGCCGAGGGGACGCTCCGGGTCCCGCCCGGGCAGGAGGAGCGGTTCACCGACCTCCCGTACCTCCTGGTCGTCATCGACGAGCTCGCCGACCTCATGATGGTCGCCCCCCGGGACGTGGAGGACGCGATCTGCCGGATCGCCCAGATGGCCCGGGCCGTGGGGATCCACCTGGTGGTGGCCACCCAGCGCCCCTCGGTGGACGTGGTCACCGGGCTGATCAAGGCCAACATCCCCTCCCGGATCGCGCTCATGACCTCCTCCCAGGCCGACTCGCGGGTGATCCTCGACCAGAACGGCGCGGAGAAGCTCGTCGGCCACGGGGACCTGCTGTTCGCGCCGGCCAACGCCTCCAAGCCGGTCCGGATCCAGGCCGCCTACGTGACCGAGAAGGAGATCGCCGCGGTCTCGGAGTGGATCCGGGCCCAGCGGAAGGCGGAGTACGAGGCGAACGTGGAGGGGCTGGGGAGGCCCCCGGTCGAGGGGGAGGACGAGCTCGGCGACGACGACGAGCTCCTCGAGCAGGCCGCCGAGCTCGTGATCCGCTCCCAGCTCGGGTCGACCTCGATGCTCCAGCGGAAGCTCAAGGTGGGCTTCGCCCGGGCCGGGCGGCTCATGGACCTCCTCGAGCAGCGGGGGATCGTGGGCCCCTCCCAGGGGTCCAAGGCCCGCGAGGTCCTCGTGACCTGGGAGGAGTGGGAGGAGTCCCGCGCCGCCCGCAGCGGGGAGCCGCGCGCCTGACGGAGCCGCTCGCCCGCTACCGGTGCGCGGCGCGCTCGCGGGCCTCGCCGATCACCGCGAGCGCCTCCTCCCGTCCGCCGAACCCCTCGGTGGCGACCTCCTTGCCCTCCAGCTCCTTGTAGACCGCGAAGAAGTGCTCGATCTCGTTGAGCAGGTTCGGGTTCAGGTCGGAGAGGTCCCGGACCTGCGACCACATCGGGTCCCGGAGCGGCACGCAGAGGATCTTCTCGTCGGGCCCCTTCTCGTCGCGCATCCGGAACAGACCGACCGGGCGGGCGCGGATCCGGCAGCCGGGGAACGTGGGCTCGCCCACGAACACGAGCGCGTCGAGCGTGTCGCCGTCGCCCCCCAGGGTGCCCTCGATGAACCCGTAGTCGGCCGGGTAGACCGTCGAGGAGAACAGCATCCGCTCGAGCACGATCTGCCCGGTCGCGGGGTCCATCTCGTACTTGTTCCGGGACCCCTTGGGGATCTCCACCACCACGGTGACGGTCCCGGCCTCCTCCTCCACGCCCCTATAATCGCCGAGACCCGGGTCGGACGTCCGAGGGGGGTGCGTGCAGGGGACGCTGATCGGCGTGGGCTCCGCGCTGCGCAAGGCCAGGCTCCTGCGGGGGCTCACGCTCCACGAGGCCAGCCGCGATACGCGGATCCGCGCCGAGCTCCTGGAGGCCCTGGAGCGGGAGCGGTTCGAGGACCTCCCGGGCGAGGTCTACGTGCGGGGCACGCTCCGCTCGTACTCCTCCTACCTCGGCCTGGACCCCGAGAAGGTCGTCGACGCCTACGCCACCGCCCTGGAGCGGGAGGTCCCGCCCCCGCCCCCGCCCGCCCAGGTCGAGGAGGTGGTGCGGGTGGGCGCGCGCCGGCGCGACCACGTGTTCGCGGCGCTCGCCGTGCTCGCGGTGCTCGGCGCGGCGGCCGCCCTCGGGTTCCTGTCCAGGTCGAACTCGGCCCCGGAGCCGGCGGTGATGCCGAGCGAGCCGGCGGTCCGGGCCGCGCCGGACCGGAGGATCGTGGTGGCCCTCACCGCCCGCCGCGACGTGGAGGTGACGGTGGCGGCGGACGCGGCCCCGCCCGAGACGTTCGTGCTCCACCCCGGCGAGGCCCGGAGCTTCGAGGCCGAACTGACGCTCCGCCTCTCGGTCGCCGACGGGGGCGCCGTGGAGCTCACGGTCGCGGGCAGGGACCTGGGCATCCCGGGGCGCGATGGGCGCCCCTGGCACCGGACGTTCAGCTACGAGCCGGAGGGGACGGCCACCCCGCCGCCCCCGGACCCGGCCGGCGCCTGATGCGCGCCGAGATCATCGGGATCGGGACCGAGCTCCTCCTCGGGCAGATCGCGAACGAGAACGCCCGCTGGATCTCCGAGCGCCTGGCCGAGATCGGCGTGGACGTGCTCCACCACCAGGCCGTCGGGGACAACCTGGAGCGGATCGCGGACGCCTACCGCCTCGCCATGTCCCGGGCGGAGGTGGTGATCTCGACCGGAGGGCTCGGCCCGACGCAGGACGACATCACCCGGGACGGGCTGGCCCTCGCGCTCGGCGTGGAGCTCGTCCGCCGCCCCGAGCTCGAGGAGCTGATCCGGGGGAAGTTCGCCGCGCTCGGGCGGGAGATGCCGGCCTCGAACCTCCTGCAGGCGCTGGTCCCGGCGGGGGCCCGCTACATCGTGCCCGAGCGCGGGACGGCCCCCGGGATCGTGGCGGAGGCCGGGGGCGTCGTGGTCTACGCGCTCCCCGGGGTGCCCGCGGAGATGCGGGAGATGATGGAGGGGACGGTCCTGCCCGAGCTCGCCGCGCGCTCCGGCGCGACGATCGTCTCGCGGGTGCTCCGCTGCACCGGCATCGGGGAGTCGCGGGTGGCGGAGATCCTCGACGACCTGTTCCAGGGCAGGGAGAACCCGACCGTGGCGTTCCTCGCGTCGGCGGGGGAGGTGAAGGTCCGGATCACGGCGAAGGCGGCGACGCGGGAGGAGGCGGAGCGCCTGATCGAGCCGGTCGCCGCCGAGGCGCGGAGGCGCCTGGGCGACGTCGTGTTCTCCGCGGCCGACGAGACCCTCGAGGAGGCGGTGGGCCGCCTGCTGCGGGGGGTCGGGCGGACCCTCGCCTGCGCCGAGTCCCTGACCGGCGGGGGGCTCGGGGCCCGGATCACCTCGGTCCCGGGGGCCTCGGACTACTTCCGGGGTTCCGCGGTCTGCTACACGGCCGAGGCGAAGCGCGAGGTGCTCGGGGTCTCGCCGGGGACGCTCGAGGCCCACGGGCCGGTGAGCGGGCCCTGCGCGCTGGAGATGGCCGCGGGCGCCCGGCGGCTGTTCGGGGCCGACCTCGGGGTCGGGCTCACCGGGGCGGCCGGCCCCGAGCCGCACGCCGGGGCCCAGCCGGGGACGGTGTGGGTGGCCCTCGCGGGGCAGGACGTCTCGCACGCCCGCGGCTTCCGCGCCCCAGGGGACCGGGCGCAGGTGCGCCGGTGGGCGGAGCAGGCGGCCCTCGACCTGGTCCGCCGACACCTGGAGGGCCGGCCGCTCCCCCCGAGCGATCTCGGGACCTGAGGTGGCGAGGGGCGCGACGGCGCGCGCCCGGGGGGCCGGCTGACCCCGTGGCCCGCGACCGGGCCTCCCGGCCGGAGGCGCGCGCGCTCCGGTTGTTCGTGGCGGTGGACGTGCCCGAGGCCGTCCGGGAGCTCGTGGACCGGGCCCTCGCCCCGTGGCGCGAGGCGTTCCCCGCCGCGCGGTGGGTTCCGCCCGAGAACTGGCACGTGACGGTGAAATTCCTCGGCCGGACGTGGCCCCGGCTGCTGCCCTGGGTCGAGGAGCGGATCGAGGCGGTGGCCGCGGAGCACCGGCCGTTCCGGATCCGGGCGTCGGGCGTGGGGGCGTTCCCCTCGGCCCGGCGGGCCCGGGTGCTCTGGGTCGGCCTGGACGACCCCGAGGGCGGGCTGCGGTCGCTGTCGCGGGGCCTGGACGCCGCCCTCGAGGAGGAGTTCCCGCCGGAGCGGCGGGGGTTCACGGCGCACCTCACGGTGGCCAGGTCCGACCCTCCGGTCGCGCTCCCCGAGGGGTTCGCGCGGACCGAGCTTCGGAGCGAGCCGTTCCAGGTCCGGGCCCTGGTGCTGTACCGGAGCCACCTCCAGCGGCCGGCTCCCCGCTACGAGCCGCTCCGGGCGTTCCCGCTGCGGGGTTGAGGGCGGAGCTCGTTGACTTCGAACACCTGTTCGCTTACGGTTGGGTTGCGGCCGAGGCATGACAGTGGTGTGATTCCGGGGGATGACAGGGATGTGATCCGTGTCGGACCCAGGGGGTAGGGTGCCTGGCCGGGACGTCCGTGGGCCGCGGAGGCCCGGGCGCACGGGGCAGGAACGGAGGCGTGGCCGATGGACCGGGACAAGATGCTCGAGGTGGCGCTCTCGCAGATCGAGAAGCAGTACGGGAAGGGCGCCGTGATGCGCCTCGGGGAGCACCCCGCCGGGCAGGGCGTGTCGGTGATCCCCACCGGCTCGCTCGCGCTCGACCTGGCGCTGGGCGTGGGCGGGATCCCGCGGGGGCGGATCGTCGAAGTGTTCGGGCCGGAGGGCTCGGGGAAGACCACGGTCTGTCTCCACATCATCGCCGAGGCCCAGAGGCGCGGGGGCATCGCGGCCTTCATCGACGCCGAGCACGCGCTCGACCCCACCTACGCCCGGGCCCTGGGCGTGAACATCGACGAGCTGCTCGTCTCCCAGCCCGACTCCGGCGAGCAGGCCCTCGAGATCGCCGACCTCCTGGTCCGCTCCGGGGCCCTCGACCTCGTGGTCGTCGACTCGGTGGCGGCCCTCGTCCCGCGGGCCGAGATCGAGGGGGAGATGGGCGACTCCCACGTCGGCCTCCAGGCCCGGCTGATGTCCCAGGCGATGCGGAAGCTCGCGGGCTCGCTCTCGCGGTTCGAGACCACGGCGATCTTCATCAACCAGCTCCGGGAGAAGATCGGTGTGATGTTCGGGTGTTTCTCATGGGACACCCTCGTCACCCTCGCGGACGGCTCGCAGGAGCGGATCGGAAAGATCGTGCATCAGCGGCTTCCGGTCGAGGTACTCTCTTACGACCCTAAGGCGGGCCGCGTGGTGCCCAAGAAGGTTGTGGGTTGGTTCGATAATGGGCCCACCGAAGGGTTCCTTCAGTTCACGGTCGCCCGCCCCGGACCCGCGGGGAGATCTCAGTTCGCCTGCACGCCGAACCACAAGATCCGGACGCCCGGCGGCTGGCGGGAAGCAGGAGCTCTCAAGGTCGGGGACCGGGTCTTGCACGCAGTCGTCCACCGTCTCTCTGACTTCCAGTGGGAAGTGATCCTCGGCGGTCTGATGGGAGATGCATCGCTCTCGCCGAACCAGAACGGGCTGGCTGCGCGCTTCCGATTCGGACATGGTCCTCGCCAGGCGGAGTACGCCGATTGGAAGGCTTCGCTCCTGGCGAACATCCCGTCATGCAGGTCTACGAACGCGAGCGGGGCGGTGTTCTATGACTTCACGCCCCTTCCCGAGCTGAGCGAGCTCCGAGAGGCCGTGTACATCGGCGGGAAGAAGGTCCTCAGCGAGGACTACCTCAAGCGACTCACGCCGCTGTCGCTCGCGATCTGGTACATGGACGACGCCTCGTTCTCCGTGCGGGCGAAGGGGCTCCAGGAGCGGACCCGCGATGGGAGCGGCAGGGCGGAGATCGTCGTCGAGGCCATCGAGCCCACGAGCCGCGAGCGCCTCGTCCGGTACCTCGCCGACACCTGGGGGATCGTCCCGAGGCTGACGACCCGCGAAGGAAAGGCTCGGCTCGTATTCCCGAAGGACGAGACGGCGAAGCTGCACGCGTTGATCGCGCCCTTCGTGCATCCATCGATGGAGTACAAGCTCCTGCCGCGGTATCGGGGGAGGTTCTCGGTGGAGCCCATCTTCGGCCCAGAGCGCTACGAGCTGATCCCGGTGCCGATCCTGGAGATCCGGCCCAAGGCGGAGTGTTCGCGGACGCACCGCTTCGACATCCAGGTCGAGGGCTCGCACAACTACCTGGCGGACGGGGTGGTGGTGCACAACTCGCCGGAGACGACCCCCGGGGGGCGGGCGCTCAAGTTCTACTCCTCGGTCCGGCTGGACGTCCGGAAGGTCGAGAACCTGAAGGATGGGACCGAGGTGATCGGCTCGCGGGTCCGGGTGAAGGTCGTGAAGAACAAGGTCGCGCCGCCGTTCCGCCAGTGCGAGTTCGACATCATCTACGGCAAGGGCATCTCCAAGGAGGGCTCGCTCCTCGACGTGGGGGTGGACCTCGAGATCGTGAAGAAGAGCGGGGCGTGGTTCACCTACGAGGGCGAGCAGCTCGGCCAGGGCCGGGAGAACGCCCGCCAGTTCCTGGTCGAGCACCCCGAGGTGGCCGAGGAGATCGAGCGGCGGGTCCGGGAGGCGGTGGGGGTGGCCTCGTTCGGGCCGGCCGACGACGCGCCGGTGGTCGTGGACGAGGGCCCGCCCGCCAAGGGACGGGCCTCCCAGCCCGCGTCCGCGTCCTGAGCGTGGGCGCCGGGCGGACCAGCGGGGGCGGCGCGCCGACCCGGGTCCCGGGCGGCGCGCGGGCCACGGCCCCGGGTGGCGCGCCCGCCGGGACCTGCCACGAGCGCGCCCTGCGGCTCCTCGCCGTCAGGGCCCGTACCAGGGGGGAGCTCCGCGACCGGCTGCTCCGGGCGGGGTACGGCGCCGCCGAGGTCGAGGAGGAGCTGGACCGGCTCGAGCGGGTCGGGCTGCTCGACGACGCCCGCTTCGCGCGGGGGTTCGCCGAGCGCGAGGTCGGGGAGCGGCTCGCCGGGTCCCGGGCGGTCGGGCGGGCCCTCGCCGCCAAGGGGGTCCCCCGCGCGGTGATCGAGGAGGTCGTGGGGGCCTACGCCGAGGGCGACGAAACGCGGGCGGTGGAGCTCGCGCGCCGCCGGGCGCCCCGGCTGGCCGCCCTGGGCCCGGAGGCGGCCTTCCGGCGCCTGGTCTCGCTCCTCTCCCGGCGGGGCTACGACCCGGCCGTGGCGCTGCGGGCGGCGAGGATCGCGCTGGGCCTGGCGCCGGACGAGGCGCCGGACCCCTGAGCGGCCGTCGGTCCGCGCCCGGCCGCGCCCACGGTGCGGCGGCCCGACGGGTGGCGTTCCGCGACAGCCCGCCCCGGGGCGCCCACCCGGCCGGAGCCGCTCCTTGCCCTTTCCCCCGGGAGGCCGTACATTGTGCGAAAGAGAACTGAGCACAGGCCTTTCGGGAACCTGGACAGCGACGACGTGCAGTTGACCGAAACCACCATCCGGAAGACCAGGGGACGGTTCGCCCAGGGAGGGGCGAGATCGCCGGGTAGTTCGCGGACGCCCTAGCCAGCGACCCCGTCCCGCACGCGCGTGCCGAGCAGGTGGCCCGAGGGGCCGTCGCTCGGCATGTTGCATATGGAGGCAACGATGAACGAGAACCTGATCCTCCTCGCCGTGGGGGTGGCGTCCGGCGTCGGGATCGGCTACCTGATCAGGCAGATGATCGCCACCACCCGGGTGCAGAGCGCCGAGGCCCGGGCCCAGAAGCTCCTCCTCGACGCGGAACGCGAGGCCGAGGGCGTCGTGCGGCAGTCGCTCCGGGAGGTGAAGGAGGAGATCGCGGCGATGCGCCGGGAGGCCGAGGCCGACATCCGGGCCCGCCGCGAGGAGCTCAAGCGGAACGAGGAGCGCCTGGCCCAGCGGGAGGAGACCCTGGAGCGGAAGCTCTCCGAGGTCGAGCGGCGGGCCAGGGAGCTCGAGGACCGGGACCAGAAGCTCCGCCGGGTGCGCGAGGAGCTCGAGAAGGCGGCCGAGAACCACCGCCGGCAGCTCGAGCGGATCGCCGGGATGACCGCCCAGGAGGCCAAAGAGGCCCTGATGGCGGAGATCGTGGACGAGGCCAAGCGCCGCGCGATGGCGACCGTCCGCGAGATCGAGCAGCGGGCCCGGGAGGAGGGCGAGGAGCGCGCCCGGAAGATCCTCACGATCGCGATCCAGCGGGTGGCCTCCGAGCAGACCACGGAGTCGACGGTCTCCGTGTTCGCCCTCCCCTCCGACGACATGAAGGGGCGGATCATCGGCCGCGAGGGCCGCAACATCCGCGCCTTCGAGGCCGTGACCGGCGTGAACCTGATCATCGACGACACCCCGGAGTCGGTGGTGCTGTCCTCGTTCGACCCGGTGCGGCGCGAGACGGCCCGGCTCACGCTCGAGAAGCTCGTCGCCGACGGGCGGATCCACCCCGCTCGGATCGAGGAGACGTACGAGCGGGCCAAGCGGGAGATCGAGGAGCGGGTCCGCCGGGCGGGGGAGGCGGCCGTGGCCGAGCTCGGGATCACCGACATGCACCCGGAGCTGATCCGCCTGCTCGGCCGGCTCCAGTACCGCACGAGCTACGGGCAGAACGTCCTCAAGCACCTCGTGGAGTCGGCCCACATCGCGGCGGCCCTGGCCGCCGAGCTCGGGGTGGACCCGGCGGTGCCGAAGCGGGGGGCCCTCCTCCACGACATCGGCAAGGCCGTGACCCACGAGGTCGAGGGCTCCCACGCGATCATCGGCGCCGAGATCGCCCGGCGGCTCAAGGAGGCCCCGGAGGTCGTCCACTGCATCGAGTCCCACCACGGCGAGGTCGAGCAGCGGACGATCGAAGCGGTCCTGGCCCAGGTCGCCGACCAGATCTCGGGCGGCCGGCCGGGGGCCCGCCGGGAGTCGCTCGAGACCTACGTGAAGCGCCTGGAGCGCCTCGAGCGGATCTGCGAGAGCTACCCGGGGGTGGAGAAGACCTTCGCGATGCAGGCCGGCCGCGAGGTCCGGGTGATCGTGAGGCCCGAGGAGGTCGACGACCTCCAGGCCCAGGTGATGGCCCGGGACATCGCGAAGCAGGTCGAGGAGGAGCTCCAGTACCCCGGGCAGATCAAGATCACGGTGGTGCGGGAGACCCGGGCGGTCGAGTACGCGCGGTGAGCGGCGCGGCCGGCCGCTCGGGGCCCGCCGTCGCGGCGCCGCGGCGGTAGTAGCCTCGGGGGCGATGGAGCGGACCTACCTCATCCGCACCTTCGGGTGCCAGATGAACGAACACGACTCCGAGCGGATCGCGGGGCTGCTCGAGTCGGACGGCTACGTCCGGGCCGAGGACCCGGCCCGGGCGGGCGTCGTGGTCTTCAACACCTGCGCCATCCGCCAGAACGCCGACGATCGCCTCTACGGCAACCTCGGGCACCTCCGCCCGCTCAAGGAGCGGAACCCGTCGATGCGGATCGTGGTCGCCGGCTGCCTGGCCCAGAAGGACGGCGGGCTGATCCTGGAGCGCGCGCCATGGGTGGACGTCGTGGTCGGGACCCACGCGCTCCCCGGCCTCCTCGACCTCCTCCGCCGCGCGGAGCGGGAGGGTCCGCAGATGGACCTCCGCGAGTACACCGAGGTGTTCCCGAGCGCGCTCCCGGCGCGGCGGGAGGTCCGCCACCACGCCTGGGTGCAGGTCTCGGTGGGCTGCGACAACGCCTGCACGTTCTGCATCGTCCCGCTGGTCCGGGGGCCCCAGCGCTCGCGGCCGCTCGGCGACATCCTCGCCGAGGTCCAGGCGCTGGTCCGCCAGGGCGTCGTGGAGGTCACGCTGCTCGGCCAGAACGTGAACACCTACGGCCGGGATCTCACGGTCCCCGGCTCCTCCCGCCGGCCGCTGTTCGCCGACCTCCTCCGGGCGCTCGATGCGGTCGAGGGCCTCCGGCGCATCCGGTTCACGAGCCCCCACCCCCACGACTTCACGCCCGACGTGATCGAGGCGATGGCCGAGGGGGAGAAGATCTGCGAGCACATCCACTTCCCGCTCCAGTCGGGCTCGGACCGGATCCTCCGGCTGATGCGCCGGTCCTACCGGAGCGCCCGGTACCTCGCCTGGCTGGAGCGGATCCGGGCCGCCATCCCGGGGATCGCGGTCTCCACCGACATCATCGTGGGCTTCCCGGGCGAGACCGAGGAGGACTTCCGGGCCACGCTGGAGGTGGTCCGGGAGGCGAGGTTCGACTCGGCCTACATGTTCCAGTACTCGCCCCGGCCGGGGACGGTCGCCGCCTCGATGCCCGACCAGGTCCCCAAGGAGGTCGTGCAGGAGCGGTTCGAGCGGCTGGTGGCGCTCCAGGAGGCGATCACGCTCGAGCGGAACCGCGAGCAGATCGGGCGGACCTTCGAGGTGCTGGTCGAGGGCGAGGGCAGGAAGGGGAACGTCCAGGGGCGGACCCGGACCAACCGGATCGTCCACGTCCCGGGCTCCTACCCGCCGGGGACGTTCCTCACGGCGCGGATCACGGGCGCCGGCCGGCACCACCTCGTGGGGGAGGTGCTCGCGGTCGAGGGCGCTCCCGTCCCCGCCGCCGGCGGGTCCCCCGGGGCGGTCGCCGCCCCCGCCGGAGCCGGCGCCCCCGTCGCCCCGGTTCCCGCCCCCGCCGTCCGGTAGATGCCCGCGGCCCGGCGGGGGGAGCCGCTCCTCGCCCTGGTCGGCCCCACCGCCGTGGGGAAGACCGAGGCCGGGGTGCTGCTCGCGGAGTCCCTCGGGGCCGAGATCGTCTCGGTCGACTCGACCACCATCTACCGGGGGATGGACGTGGGGACGGCCAAGCCCTCCCCGGAGCTGCGGGCCCGGGTCCCCCACCACCTGGTGGACGTGGCCGAGCCCGAGGAGGCCTTCACGGTGGCCCGCTACCAGGAGCTCGCGCGGGAGGCGATCCGGGACATCCGCGCCCGCGGCCGCCGCGTGCTCCTCGTGGGGGGCTCGGGCCTGTACTTCCGGGCCGTGGTCGACGACCTCGCGTTCCCCCCGACCGACCCCCGGGTCCGGGCCGAGCTCGAGCGGGAGGCCGCCGGGCGGGGGGCGCTCCGGCTGTACGAGCGCCTCCGCGGGCTCGACCCGGCGGCGGCGGCGAAGATCGAGCCGGCCAACGTGCGGCGGACCATCCGGGCCCTCGAGGTCGTCCAGCTCACCGGGCGGCCGTTCTCCTCGTTCGCCCGGGCCTGGGACCGGTTCCCCCCGGGGCGCGTCCGGGCGGCGGGGGTCACGATGCCCCGGCCCCTCCTCCACCGGCGGATCGAGGAGCGGGCCTGGGCGCAGGTCCGGGGCGGGCTCGTCGAGGAGGTGCGGAGCCTCCTGGAACGCGGGTTCGGGCGGTGGCTCACCGCGAGCCAGGCCATCGGGTACGCTGAGGTCGCGCGCCACCTCGCCGGCGAGTGGTCGCTCGAGGAGGCCGTGGCGCGGATCGTGAAGCGGACGAAGGCGCTGGCGCGTCGGCAGCTCGCATGGTTCCGGCGGGACCCGCGGGTGCGGTGGTTCGAGGCCGGGGAGGAGGGCGCGCCGGCGCTCGTGGAGGAGATCCGGGGGTACCTGCTCGGTGGGTGAGGCGACGGAGCCGGTCCGGTTCTGGAAGTACCACGGGACCGGGAACGACTTCGTGCTGCTCGAGGACCTCGAGGACGCGCGGCCGCTCGATGCGGCCCTCGTGGCCCGGATCTGCGACCGCCGGTTCGGCGTCGGGGCCGACGGCGTGATCCGGGTGACCCGGGCCGAGGGGGCCGACTTCGCGATGGACTACCGCAACGCCGACGGGAGCCTGGCGGAGATGTGCGGGAACGGGATCCGCTGCCTGGGGAAGCTGGTCTACGACCGCGGGCTCACCCGGCGCACCGAGCTCGACGTGGCCACCCGCGCCGGGCTCCGGCACCTGTCGCTCGGGGTCCGCGACGGCGCGGTCGAGGCCGTCACCGTGGACATGGGGCGGCCGGCGTTCGCCCGGGCGGAGATCCCGATGGCGGGGCCGGCGGAGGAGCCCTTCCTCCGCCAGCCGGTCGAGGCCGGCGGGGAGGCGTTCCCGGGGACCGCCGTCTCGATGGGGAACCCGCACCTGGTCCTGCTGGCGGACCGGGATCCGGAGGCGATCGAGGTGGCCTCCGTCGGCCCGCTGCTGGAGCGGGACCCCCGCTTCCCCGAGGGGACCAACGTGGAGTTCGTCCGGGCCCACGGCGGCGCCCTGCGCGTGCGGGTCTGGGAGCGCGGCGTGGGCGAGACGATGGCCTGCGGGACCGGGGCCTGCGCGGCGCTCGTGGCCGCGGCCGAGGCCGGGCTCGTCGGCCGACGGGCCGAGGTCCGCTTCCCCGGCGGGACCCTGGTGGTCTCCTGGGAGGAGGACGGGCGGGTCCTGCTCACGGGGCCCGCGGTGCGGGTGTTCGAGGGCGTGCTGGATCCAGCGTGGGTCGCGGCGGGGGCCGCGGCCGAGGGCTAGGGGAAGGAGGAGCATGCGGGTCGCGAGGAGGATCGAGGCGCTGCCGCCGTACCTGTTCGCCGAGCTCGACCGGAAGCTCGAGGCGAAGCGGGCGGCCGGGGTGGACGTGATCTCGCTCGGGGTCGGGGACCCCGACCTCCCCACGCCCCCCCACATCGTGCGGGCGATGAAGGAGGCGCTCGACGACCCGACCACCCACCGCTACCCGACCTACTACGGGACGGTCGAGTTCCGGAGCGCGGTCGCCGAGTGGTACCGGCGGCGCTTCGGCGTGGAGCTCGACCCCGAGACCGAGGTGGTCTCGCTGATCGGCTCCAAGGAGGGGCTCGCCCACCTCCCGGTGGCCTTCATCGACCCCGGCGACGAGGCCCTCGTGGCCGACCCCGGCTACCCGGTGTACGGCACGAGCGTGGTGCTCGCGGGCGGGACCCCGGTCTCGCTCCCGATGCCGGCGGAGGACGGCTTCCTCCCGGACCTCGAGCGGGCGCCGGTCTCGGAGCGCACCCGCTACGTGGTCCTGAACTTCCCGGGGAACCCGACCGGCGCCGTGGCCGACCTGGACCTCTTCGCCCGGGCCGTGGAGTTCGCCCGCGCCCACGACCTCCTGCTGGTCCACGATGCCGCGTACACCGAGATCACCTACGATGGCTACGTGGCGCCCTCGGTGCTCCAGGCGCCGGGCGCGAAGGACGTGGCGATCGAGTTCCACTCTCTCTCCAAGCACCACAACATGACCGGGTGGCGGATCGGGTTCGCGGTCGGGAACGCCGACGCGGTCCGGGCCCTGGGGACCGTGAAGACCAACATCGACTCGGGGGTGTTCACGGCGATCCAGCGGGCGGCGATCGCCGCGCTCACCGGCCCCCAGGACCACGTCGAGGAGCTCCGCGCCGTCTACCGGCGGCGGCGGGACCTGGTCGTGGGGACGTTCGAGCGGCTCGGGTGGTCGCTCAAGCCGCCGCTCGGGGCGATCTACGTCTGGCTGCCCGTGCCCGAGGGCCACACCTCGACCTCCTTCGCCGACCTCCTCCTCGACGAGGCCGGGGTGTTCGTCGCGCCGGGCTCCGGCTACGGCGCGAACGGCGAGGGCTACGTGCGGCTGTCCCTCACCGTGCCCGACGACCGGCTGGAGGAGGCCATGGCGCGGGTCACGCGGGCGCTGGGGGGCTGATGGGGGAGCGGGCGAGGACCGTGGGGGCGCGCGCCGCGCGCCGCCGGGGCGGCCGCGGGACCCTCGAGTCGCCGCTCTCGGCGGCCTGGCGGCCACGGGTCCCCGAGCGCGCCGTGCTGGTCGGGGTGGGGCCCGGGATCGACGAGGGGTCCCTGGACGAGCTGGCCGCCCTGGCCGAGACCGCGGGGGCCGAGCCGGTGGCCCGCGTGGTGCAGAGCCGGAGCGTGCCCGACCCCGCCACGTTCGTCGGCAAGGGCAAGGTCGAGGAGATCCACCGGACGCTCCACGAGACCGGCGCCGACGTCGTGATCTTCGACGACGAGCTCTCGCCCGGGCAGCTCCGCACCCTCGAGGAGCGGCTCGGCGTGAAGGTCGTCGACCGGACCGCGCTGATCCTCGACATCTTCGCCCTCCACGCGCGGTCCCGCGAGGGGCGGGCCCAGGTCGAGCTGGCGCAGCTCAACTACCTCCTGCCGAGGCTGCGGGGCTGGGGCGAGGCGATGTCGCGCCTCGGCGGCGGCATCGGGACCCGGGGCCCGGGGGAGACGAAGCTCGAGGTCGACCGCCAGCACATCCGGCGACGGATCGCGAAGCTCCGGCGGGACCTGGCCGACCTGGCCCGGACCCGGCGGGTGAAGCGGGCGCGCCGGGAGGAGGCCGGCGTGCCCCAGGTCGCGATCGTGGGCTACACGAACGCCGGGAAGTCGACGCTCATGAACGCGCTCACCCGCGCGGGCGTCCTCGTCGCCGACCAGCTCTTCGCGACGCTCGACCCCACGGTGCGCCGGATCTCCCTGCCGGGCGGGAGGAAGGCCACGGTCTCGGACACCGTGGGGTTCGTGGAAAAGCTCCCCCACGACCTGGTCGAGGCGTTCCGCTCCACCCTCGAGGAGGTGGCCCTGGCCTCGCTCGTGCTGCACGTGGCCGACGCCGCGTCCCCGGCGCTCGAGTCCCAGGTGGCGGCGGTCCGCGAGGTCCTGGGCGAGATCGGCGCCGGGGGGATCCCGGAGGTCCTCGCGCTCAACAAGGTGGACCTGCTCTCGGAGGTGGAGCGGGCCCGGGTGGTCCGCCGCCACCCCGAGGGGGTCCCGATCTCCGCCCTCACCGGCGAGGGGCTCGGGGAGCTGCTGGAGCGGGTGGCGGAGGCCCTGCCGCACCCGCCGGTCGAGGTCGCGCTGCTCGTGCCGCCGGGGCGGGAGGACCTCGTGGCGCGGCTGTACCGGGAGGGGGAGGTCCTGGCCGTCGAGCCGGGCGACGGCGGGACCCGGGTCCGGGCCCGGGTCGGGGAGCGGCTCATCCCGGCGGTCCGCGACCTCGTCGTGGAGCCGGTCCGCGCCCGCGTCCGCCAGCGCTGAGGGCCGACGGGCGGGGGTCGGCCGGGCGGTGTGCCGAGGGGCCTGCCGCCCCGACCGGGGTCGGCCGGGCGGCGCGCCGACGTCCCCGGCGGCCCGGGTCAGCCGGGGGGCGCGCCGAGGCGCCAGAGCGTCGGGTCGGCCCAGGCCCCCACGATCACGGTGTCGGGGTCCTGGCCGCGCTCCACGGCGAACCGCAGCGCGAGCAGCTGGAGGCGGACCGTGAGCGGGATCTGCGCGAGGAGCGGCGGG
>DATMBJ010000100.1:0-1678 GCA_035559315.1 Actinomycetota bacterium | reverse complement strand
GGCTTCGACACCCCCGCCCGCACCCCCTACCAGACCCGGCTGGTGGAGGAGATCGTCCGCCGGGAGGGGTTCGGGGACGACCGGGTCCCCGACCTCCTGTTCGTGAACTACAAGGCCATCGACACGATCGGCCACCGGTTCAGCGTGAACAGCCCGGAGATGGAGGAGGCGATCCGGGCCCAGGACGACGCGCTGCGCGAGCTCGTCGCGTTCCTCGACCGGGAGGTGGGCCCGGGTCGGTGGGTGATGGTGATCGTCGCCGACCACGGCCACCAGTTCGACCCGGCGGTCTCGGGGGCGTTCCTCATCGACATCGACCGCGTGGAACGCGCCCTGGCTGAACGGTTCGACGACGGGGACGGGGTCCCGGTGGTGCAGCGCGTGCGCCCGACCGAGGTCTGGCTCGACCTCGAGGAGCTCCGAGGGAACGGCCACACGCTCGCGGACGTCTCGCGGGCGCTGATGGCGCTCACCAAGGCCGACACGCGGAAGCGCGAGGCCACCCTGGCGCCCGGGGAGGAGGACGACCCCGTGTTCGAGGCGGCCTTCCCGACGGCGCTGCTGCGGCGGTTGCCCTGCCTGGAGGGGGAGCGGTGATCCCCGAGCCTCCGGGGGGTGGGTGATGCGCCCGCGCCTCGCCCGGCTGGCGGCGCTGGCGGTCGGGCTGGCCGGCCTCGCGGCCGCCGTCCCCCCGCCCGCCGCGCCCGCCCTCGCCCAGGCGTCGGACCTGGCCGAGCGGGTGTGCGCGGCCCTGCCCCCCCAGCAGCTCCTGCGGATCGCCCGCGGCACCCGCCTCGACCGGAGCGGCGACGTGCAGTACGTCCCGATCGAGCCGAACTTCACGGGCGGCGGCCTCCCCCACGCCGGGCCCTGGGACTACGTCCAGCACGTCCCGCTGTTCCTGTACGGGCCGGGCTCCGTCCGCCCCGGCACCTACCGGCGGCCGGTCACGCTGGCCGACGTCGCGCCCACGCTGGGGGCGCTGGTCGGGTTCCGCTTCCGGGCGCCCGACGGCCGCGCGCTCACCGAGGCCCTCCTCCCGGACCGGCCGCTGCCGAGGCTCGTCGTGGTGGTGGTGTGGGACTCGGCGGGGGTGGACGTCCTGGGCCGCTGGCCCGACGCCTGGCCCTACCTCCGCTCGCTCTCCCGCGAGGGCGCCTGGTTCGAGCGGGCCACGGTGGGCTCGTCGCCCTCCAACACGCCGACGGCCCACGCCACGATCGGCACCGGGGCCTTCCCCGACCTCCACGGGTTCACCGACGAGTTCGTCCGCCTCGCCGGGCGGATGCAGAAGCCGAACGCGAACGGGCCCGCGTTCCTCCTCCTCCCGACCCTGGCCGACCTCTACGACCGGGCCAGGGGGAACCGGCCGCTCGTGGGGGCCGTCGCGACCCTCTCGGCCCACGTGATGATGATGAGCCACGGCCGGCTCTGGGGCGGCGGCGACGCCGACATCGCGGTCACCCGCGAGAAGGAGGACGCGCCGACGGGGGGCGCGGAGACCGTCCGCTGGAACCTCACCACCGCGATGGCGCCTTTCTACGAGCTCCCGGGCTACGTGAACGAGGTGGGCGGGTTCGAGGAGGACGTCCGCCGGCTGGACCAGGCCGACGGGGCCCTGGACGGGCGGTGGCGGGACAACGACATCGCGGCGCTCGCCGGCGGCTTCGACACCCCC
>DATMBJ010000099.1:0-64899 GCA_035559315.1 Actinomycetota bacterium | reverse complement strand
CCGCCGGAGGCCCTCCTCCAGACCCGTCCGCTCCTGCTCGGCCGCCGTCGCCCGGGCCTCGGCCGCGGCGAGCGCCTCCGCCGCGGCCCGGACCTCCGCGCGCGCCCGTTCCGCCTCGGCCGTCGCCTCACGGACGCGGGTCTCCGCCTGCGCCGTCTTCGCCCGCTCCTCGGCGAGGGCGCGCTCCGCCGCCCGCCGGGTCTCGGCCAGGGTTTGCTCGGCCTGTGCGGCCCGGGCCGCCGCCTCCCGGGCGGCGGCCTCCGCCTGGGCGGCCCTGGCCTCGGCCTCCTGTACCCGCTCGTTGGCAGTCGCGAGCGCCTCCTCGGCCTCCCGGATCGCCTGGGCGGCGCCGGGGACCGGCCGGCCGTCGGCCCGCTCCATCTCGGCCCGACGGAGCTGGTTCGTGAGCAGTGCGATCTCGCCTTCGAGCGCCCCGATCCTCGTCTCGGCCTGCTTCAGCTTCCTCGCGAGGGCCGCCGCGTCCTCCCCCACCGCCCCCGCGGACGGGCGCGGCGCCGGTGGCGGCTTGGGCTCCTCAGGCCGCGGCTCCGTCGGCGTGCGGAGGCCGACAGGGGCCTCGGCCCCCGCCCGCATCGAGACCAGGAGCATCGCGAGCGCGAGGGCCAGGCCGGCGCCCAGCGCCACCTGCACGGGGCGCCACGGCGCGCTCGCGGCGGCCACCAGGTCGGCGTGCCGGAAGTCGATCTCCGCGGCGGCCGCGGGGGGCGGCCCCTCGACGACGAGCGGGACGAAGGTCCTGAGCAGGGGCTCGGCGTCGTGCGCCAGGCCGCGGCGGGCCTCGTCGGGCTCGCTCACCCCGGCTCCCGGCGTGCCCTCCACGGCGTCGGTGATCCGCACGTCGATCGGAGGGACGACCCTGCCGACGTCGTCCCCGGGGTCCGTGGAGAAGACGAGGGTCCCGTCGGGACGCCAGATCCGCACCCGCACGATCCGGGGATCGGCCAGGACGGCCTCCCGGACGGCGGCCCGGATCGGCTCCGCCTCCGTACCCTCGATCGGCCCCTGGAGCAGGCCCCGGGAGAGCACGGGGGCGATCGCCGAGTCCGCCACGGTCCCGGCGCGGGAGAGCGCGTCCCGCTCCTCCCGGTCGACGCCGAGGCGGATGGCGACGATCGACCCCGCCAGGGCCAGGGCGAACAGGAGGGCGGCCACCCCCCAGAGATCCCGGCTGAAGCGCCCCCGGACGAGGGTTCTGAACAACGGCATCCGTGCTGCATAGTGACCGCAGCCGGGCCGGGAGGGCAACCTCCCCCGGTCCCGGGCCCGCCTGCCTCCGGGCCCCTCCGGGTGCATCCTGGAGCCCGGGACGCTCGGAACGTGGAGGGAACGATGTTCGAGATGGGGACCGCCGCCTGGGCGATCGCGCTCCGGACCGCCCTCGTCTACCTCGGGGTCGTCCTCGGGCTCCGGCTCGCCGGCAAGCGAGGGGTCGGCCAGCTGACCCTCGTCGACCTGGTGCTGATCCTCCTGGTCGGCAACGCCGTCCAGAACGCGATGACCGGCCCGGACTTCTCGCTCCAGGGAGGCCTGCTCGCGGTCGCCGTGCTGCTCGCGCTGGACCGCCTCCTGACCCTCGCCCGCGCCCGGGGGACGTGGGCGCGCCTGCTCCAGGGCGGGCCCACGATCCTCGTCGACCACGGCCGGCCGCTCGAGGACAACCTCCGTCGGGAGGGGGTGCGCCTCGAGGAGGTCGAGATGGCGGCCCGCGAGCACGGCCTCGGCTCCCTCGACGACGTGCGGCTGGCGGTCCTCGAGACCGACGGATCGATCAGCGTGGTCCCCAGGACCTCGGTCGTCCACCGGAGCCGCCGCCTCCGTCGCCCGAAGCGGGGCTGAGCGATCGTGGCCCTCGCGGCGTCCCCGACGGAGGAAGATGGGGCTCGTGGCCCGCGACGTCGGCGCGACCGCGGATGTGCGACGGGCCCCCTGCGTCTCCTCGTGGAGACGGCCGGATTCGAACCGGCGACCCCCTGCGTGCAAGGCAGGTGCTCTACCGCTGAGCTACGTCCCCGGGCGAGCGGCGCCCCGCTGGGGCCCCGGTGCCAGCGTCCTTCATCGCCATCATAGGCCCGCCCCGACGCGGGCCGGGCTACGGCGCCTGCCAGACCGGCTGGCCGTCCTTCCCCAGCAGCTGGATCACGGGCGTGCCGTCCGACGCGAGCCCGATGATCCCCCGGAGATCGCCGTCGGCCGAGAGCAGCCGGATGATCGGCGAGCCCTCCGCCGCGAGCCCCAGCCGGGCCCTGACCTTGCCGTCCTCGTCGTAGAGGCCCACGGTCGGGGAGCCCTGCTGGGCGAGCGTGAAGACGAACCGCATCTCCCCGTCCTTGGCCTGGAGCCCGAAGGTCGGGGTGCCCTCCGACGCGAGCCCGAACTTCGCCCTGATCTTCCCGTTCCTGTCCCCCAGCGCGAGGGAGGCCGAGCCGTCCCGGGCCAGGCCCAGCGTGGCCCGGACCTTGCCCTCCGCGTCCCCGATGGCGAGCCCCGCCGACCCGTCCGCCGACAGCCCGAACCGAGCGCGCACCCGCCCGCCCGCGTCGTGGAACGAGAGGAACGGGGACTCGTCGTCGGAGGACAGCCCGATCCGGGCCCGCACGTTGCCCTGGGCGTCGACGATCTCGAGGCCCTCGGCGCGCACGACGCGCTTCCTCATCAACTGCATCGCTCCCCGTCCGATCCTTGCGCGAAGCATCGCGCGAGTGACCCGTTCGCGTAAAGCATCGCGCGCGGACGCGGGCCCTCCAACCCGCGCCGGGCCGGAGAGGGGCGAAAGCGAGGAGCCGCCGGAACCCGAAGGTCCCAGCGGCCCCTCGAAGCGGAGCCTACGCGCCCACCGCCCGGGCCGTCAAGCCCGCAGGGCGGTTCTTGTCACTCTTTCCCCGGGCCTCGTCGCCTCACCGGGAGACCCGCTCCACCCGTCGGGTGCAGGCCGCGAGGCGCTCCGGTCGTGGCTCGACCCCGAGCCCGGGGCCCGACGGGACCGCCATCGTCCCCCCCGGCCCGAGCACGAACGGCTCGGTGAGGTCCTCCGCGAAGTACCGCCCGCTCGCCGACGTGTCGCCGGGGAGGGTGAACCCCGGGAGGGCGGCGAGCGCGAGGTTCGCGGCGCGGCCGATCCCGGTCTCGAGCATCCCGCCGCACCACACGGGGAGCCCGTGGGCGCGGCAGACGTCGTGGATCCGCACGGCCTCCAGGAGCCCCCCCACGCGCCCCTGCTTCACGTTCACGATCCGACAGGCCCCCAGCGCGATCGCCGCCCGGGCGTCGGCCGCCGACCGGATCGACTCGTCGAGGCAGATCGGGGTGGCGAGCCGCCGCTGGAGCTCGGCGTGGTCCACCAGGTCCTCGTGGGAGAGCGGCTGCTCGATCATGAGCAGCCCGAGCTCGTCCAGGGCCCGGAAGACGGCGGCGTCGGCGAGCGTGTAGGCCGCGTTCGCGTCGACCGACAGCGGGACGTCGGGGAAGGACTCCCGCACCGCGCGGACCCGCTCCACGTCGAGGCCCGGCTCGATCTTGAGCTTCACGCGGACGTAGCCCTCGGCGAGGTACCCGGCGACCTGCTCGACCAGCTCCTCGAGCGACCCCGCGATCCCCACCGACACCCCGCACGGCACCCGGTCCTTCGTGGCCCCGAGGAACGCCGCGAGCGAGCGGCCCTCGGCGCGCAGCTCGGCGTCGAGGAGGGCCATCTCGAGCGCCGCCTTCGCCATGCGGTTGCCCCGCACGCCCCCCAGCGAGCGGACGTCCTCGGGCCGCGGGTCGTCCGCGGCCAGGAGCGCCGGCACGAGGTGGTCGCGGAGGGCGAGCCAGGCCGCCTCGTTGAACTCCCCCGAGAAGTCGGGCCGCGGGCCCGCCACGCACTCCCCCCAGCCCTCCCCGCGGTCGGTCTCGAGCCGCACGAGGATGCATTCCTTCTCCCGCTCCACCCCGAAGCTCGTGCGGAACGGCCGGACCAGGGGGAGCGCGACGAGGCGGAGCTCGACCGCCAGGACCCGCGTCATCGGGCGGCCCGCCCGGGCCGGTCGACCGCGGCCGCGGGGAGCGCGAGGTGGTAGGAGGGGGGCGTCGGCCCGCCGCCCGGCCGAAACGCCGCGACCACCATCCCCATCGACAGGCACGTCTCGAAGGCCTCCGCGGTCGCGTCCCGCCAGGCGCGCAGCAGGCCCGGGTCCCGCCGGCGCAGGCCCGGGAGGTCGGCCGGGATCTCCACCCGCCAGCTCCCCTCGGGCTCGGGCGAGGGGTCGGCCACCCGGACCGGCTCCGGGGCCTCCGCCGGCCCCCGCGCGACGAGGAGCTCCCGCTCCGGGCCCGGGACCATCGGCCGCGGTCCCGGCGGGCGGTCCAGGTCCCACCGGACCAGGAACCGGTCGCTCCGGTCCCCGCGGTTGAGGAGGTCCGTCATCTCGCCGTAGCAGTCGCGGACGAACCGGTCGGCCACCACGCCCAGCTTCCCGAAGTTGAACTTGGCGTTCCGGGCCTGGAGGGGGTCGTACGTCCACCGGACCACCCGGATCCCCGCGTCCAGGGCCTGGGCCCGCTGGGCGAGCTTCAGCGCGTAGCCCACCCCCCGGGACCGGAGGCCGGGCCGGACGGCGAGCATGTGGGAGTGGACGTGGGGCTCCTCGCCCGGCTCGACCCCCACCCAGCCCAGCACGTAGCCGACGAGCTCTCCATCGGCCACCGCGCCGTACGGGACGTTGCCGCTCTCGGCGAGGGCCCGGATCACCTCCCTGGGGAGGAGCTGGTGCTCCCCCCAGGTGGCGATCATCACGTCGATGATCGCGTCGGCGTCCCGGAGCGAGGTGAGCGGGCGTAGCTCGACCCCCGCCGCGCGGGCGGCCTCACGGGCGAGGTCCCAGGGATCGGAGGGGCCTATCCGCCCGCCGGGGGCGGCAGTTCCTGCCACTCGCTCTCGTCGAGGTCCTGTCCCCGGCGGCGCTTGAAGAAGGCGACGACGGCCGCGACGATCGCGCCCACGAACGCCAGCCGCAGGAGCTTCCCGAAGAACCCGCGCTGCTTCTCCTGGGCCCCAGCCTCTTCGGCCATCGCGGCTCCCTCCTTCCCCTGTGGGCCTGGGTGGACTTGAACCACCGACCTCATCCTTATCAGGGATGCGCTCTAACCGCCTGAGCTACAGGCCCGCGGTCCACGGCCCAGACGGGCCTCGATCGCAGCCTACCACGGGCCCCGAGGGCGTCAACGCGGGCCCCCGCCGGCCCCCATCGCCCGGCCGGCCCCGCGGCCGGCGGCCCCTCACCGCCGCTCGGCCAGCGTGACCTCGATGCCCCCCACGACGTCCGAGACCAGGTTGTAGAGGAACGCCACGAACACGTTGATCACCGACCACAGCACGACCAGGCCCAGCCCGGCCAGGAACAGCCGGGAGAAGATCCAGGGCCCGTTGAACCGGAAGCCCTCGTCCACCAGGCTCACGGACTCGAGGAGCCGTGCGATCTGGGCGAGCACCCCGAGGGAGCTCATGATCCCGTAGAGGATCATCAGCGCGAGCCAGACCACCAGCATCACGCAGAAGTAGAAGAGCAGCGAGAACCTCAGCACCGACCACGGCCCCAGCTTGCGGATCACGACCCGGGCTCGCCGGGCCGAGGCCGGCCGCGGCCGGGGGACCTCCGGCGCCGTGGCCTCCTCGGCCGTTCGCATCACCTCACCCCTTCACCACGCCGACGGGCCGGAGGCGGGCCACCTTCCTCGACAGCCCCGCGCCCTCGCACACGTCGACCACTTCGGACACGTCTTTGTACGCGTAGGGGGCCTCCTCGGCAAGCAGCCCCCAGTGGGCGGCGGCCAGCGTGATGCCCATCGCCTCGAGCTCCTGACGCACCTGCGGCCCGCTCTTGAGCTTCTTCGCCTTCGTCCGGGACATGGCCCGGCCCGCCCCGTGGCACGTCGAGGAGAACGACCGCTCGGCGGACTCGGCGGTTCCCACGAGCACGTAGGAGGCGGTCCCCATGCTCCCGGGGATGATCACCGGCTGCCCGATCTCCCGGTACGCCGAGGGCAGCTCCGGGTGGCCGGGCCCGAAGGCCCGGGTGGCCCCCTTGCGGTGCACGCAGAGCTCCCGGCGCCGCCCGTCGACCTCGAACGTCTCGATCTTCGCGAGGTTGTGGGCGACGTCGTAGACGACCTCGATCCCGAGCTCGCGCGGACCCTTCCCGAAGGCCTCGGCGAACGCCTCACGGACCCCGTCGGTGAGCACGTGCCGGTTGGCCCGTGCGAAGTTCGCCGCCGCCCGCATCGCCCCCAGGTACCGCTCGGCCGCCTCGTGGCGGAGCGGCACGCACGCCAGCTGCCGGTCCGGCACCTCGATCCCGAGCTTCGGCATCACCCGGTCCATCACCTTGAGGTGGTCGGTGCAGACCTGGTGGCCCATCCCCCGGGAGCCGGTGTGGAGCATGACGCACACCTGCCCCTCGAAGAGCTGCATGGCGTTCGCCGCGCGCTGGTCGAAGATCTCCTCCACCACCTGCACCTCGAGGAAGTGGTTCCCGGCGCCCAGCGAGCCGAGCTGGGGGGCCCCGCGGGCGATGGCCTTGTCCGAGACCTCCTCCGGCCGGGCGTCCTCGAGGACCCCGCGGTCCTCGCAGAACTCCGCGTCCCGCTCGGTCCCCACCCCCCGCGAGAGCGGGTAGCGCACGCCCTCGAGGAGGACCTTCTCGACCTCACCCCGGGAGAGGCGCATCCGGCCCTTCGTCCCCACTCCCCGAGGGATGTGGCGCCCCAGCGCGTCCACGACCTCGCGGATCCGCGGGCGGACCTCCGCCTCCCACTCGAGCTCGGTGCGGAGCAGGCGGACCCCGCAGGCGATATCGAAGCCCACGCCCCCCGGCGAGATCACGCCGTCCTCCACGGACATGGCGGCCACCCCCCCGATCGGGAAGCCGTAGCCCCAGTGGATGTCGGGCATGGCGTACGAGGCTCGGACGATCCCCGGGAGCGTGGCCACGTTCGCCACCTGTTCGATGGCGCGGTCGTCGATCGCCTTCCGCATCAGCTCGTCGTCGGCGTAGACGATCCCGGGCACCCGCATCCCCGGGACCGCGCCGACCGGGATCTCCCAGACGAACGGCTCGACCTTCCTCGGCTCCATCGCCATCACCCGCCTACACGTCCAGGTAGACCCGGAGCTCGACGGCCCCGTCGGGTCGACGTTCCACCGCCAACCGATGATAGGTCGCCGCCTTCACCGCGGTCCCCTCCGGCTCGCCGGGGAGCGGGATCAGCTCGACCTCCGCCTCCGCCCGCCGGTCGTCGGCGCGGACCACCCGGACCCCCCCGAACCCCGCCTCCTCGGTCTCGTGGAGGAACAGCAGCTCGTTGAGGAACTCGACCGCCAGGGCCCCTGGGTCCTCGGCCTCCACCGCGATCCGGCGGGTGCGCCCCGGTCCTTCGAGCCCCGCCCCCAGGAGCTCGACCAGCCCCCGGGCCGCCTGCTCGAGCGCCTCGGCCAGGGTCGGCCCCCAGGCCCGGATCCCGACGTCCGCGGTGTGCTCGAGGATCTCGTAGTTCCCGGCCGTCGCGTCCCCCGCCATCGTGCCCCCCGCCATCGTGCCCCGGGCGTCATGCTAGGTCCCGTGGAGACCGTCGTCCGCGACCTCCGCCTGATCCTCGGCGTCCAGGCCCTCCGGGCCTTCGTGTACGGGCTCGGGAGCGTGCTGATCGGGTCGTCCCTCGCCGCCGCCGGCGTCTCGGAGGTCGAGGCCGGCCTGGTGTTCTCGGCGATGCTGGTCGGGCTGGCGGTCAGCTCGGTGGCCGTGGGGCTGGCCGGGGACCGGATCGGCCGCCGCCGGGCGTACGCGGGGCTGCTCGCCGTGATGGGGGTCGCCGGGACCGTGTACGCGCTGACCGACCACCCGGCCCTCCTGGTGGCGGCCGCCCTGACCGGGACGCTCTCCACCGACCCCAACGAGTCCGGGCCCATCACCTCGCTGGAGCAGGCCATGATCGGCGAGGTCCCTCACCGGGCCCGGGCTCGCGTGTTCGGCCGCTACAACGCCGTGGCCTACGTGGCGGGGGCGGTGGGCGCGCTGGCCGCCGGGGGGCCGGCCGCGCTGCGCGACGTGCTGCCCTCCCTCCCGCCGGCCCAGCGCTGGCTCCTGGCCTTCCCCCCGGTCGCCGCGGCCTGCGTCGGGCTGGCCTCCCGCCTCTCGGGGGCGGTGGAGGGGAGGGGGGCGTCCCCGGCCGGGCCCGGGGGCCGGACGACCCCCCTCGGGGCGTCCCGGTCGATGGTCCTCCGGCTGGCCGGTCTGTTCGGGCTCGACGCCTTCGCCGGCGGGTTCGTGGTCCAGACGTTCCTGGTGTTCTGGTTCCGCCGTCGGTTCGGCGCCACCCCGGAGCTCATGGGGGCGGTGTTCTTCGGGGCCGGCCTGCTCCAGGCGGCCTCCTCGGTCGCCGCGGGGCGGCTCGGGGGTCGGATCGGGCTCCTCGAGACCATGGTCTTCACCCACCTGCCGTCGAACGTGCTGCTGGCCCTGGTCCCGCTCGCTCCCTCCCTGGGCGCGGCCATCGCGATCCTCCTGGCCCGGTTCGCCCTCTCGCAGATGGACGTGCCCGCCCGCCAGGCGTACGTGGTGGCCCTGGTCGAGCCGCCGGAGCGGACGGCCGCCGCCGCCTTCACGAACACGGCGCGCTCCGTGGCCCGCCCCGTGGGCCCGGCCGCGGCCGGCCTCCTGATGCAGCACCTGGCGGTGGGGGCTCCCTTCGTCGTGGCCGGCGCGCTCAAGGTCGTCTACGACCTCGTGCTGTACGCCACGTTCCGCCGGGTCCCCATCGAAGCCGCCCGGGTCGAGGGCGGACCCGGAGGCCGGCCCGGGCCGTCCCGAACCTAGGGGTTGCCGTCCTGGACGATCACCGGGGCCAGGGCGACGACGTGG
The DNA here is from genome assembly GCA_035559315.1 of Actinomycetota bacterium. Taxonomy (GTDB): domain Bacteria; phylum Actinomycetota; class UBA4738; order UBA4738; family HRBIN12; genus DATLZM01. The sequence continues at coordinate 55,987 of DATMBJ010000099.1, read as the reverse complement.
CCCTCCTCCACCCGCATGGTGCGGACGCCCTGCGAGGCCCGCCCCACCCGGCGGATCTCGGCCGCCGGCACCCGGACCACCTGGCCGGTGGAGGAGATCACGAACATGTCCTGGTCCTTGGACCCCACGAACGCCCCGGCGAGCAGGCCGGTCTTCCGCGTGAGCTTGTGGCCCACCACGCCCTTCCCGCCGCGGCCCTTGGTCGGGTAGTCCTTGAGCGGGGAGCGCTTCCCGTACCCCTGCTCGGTGACGGTGATCAGCTCCTCCCCCTCGGAGGCCAGGCCCATCGCGATCACCTCGTCGTCCTCGGCCAGCCGCATCCCGATCACGCCGGAGGTGGCCCGTCCCATCGGTCGCACCAGGGCCTCCTTGAACCGGATCGCCTGGCCCTTGCGGGACACGAGGATGACCTCGTCCTTGCCCCGCGTGAGCTTCACGTCGATCAGCTCGTCGCCGGGCCGGAGGTTGATGGCGACGAGCCCCGTCCGGGGGGAGTCGTACTCGGCGAGCGGGGTCTTCTTCACCATCCCCCGCCGCGTCGCGAACAACAGGTACCGCCCGTCCCCGTAGTCCTTGAGGTCGATCACGGCGCTGATCCGCTCGCCGCTCTCGATCGCGACCCCCGGCAGGTTCGCGGCGTAGAGCCCGCGCGCCGTACGCCCCGACTCCGGGATCTCGTGGACCTTCACCCGGTAGACCCGGCCACGGGTGGTGAAGAACAGGAGCCAGTGATGGGTGGTGGTGACGAAGACGTCGGAGATGACGTCCTCCTCCTTCAGGTTCGCCCCCCGCACGCCCTTCCCGCCCCGGCCCTGGCGGCGGAACGTGTCCACCGGCACCCGCCGCACGTACCCGGCCCGGGATACCGTGATCACCACGTCCTCCTCGGCGATCAGGTCGAGCACGTCCAGCTCGCCCTCGTCGGCCCGGATCTGCGTCCGCCGGGCGTCGGCGAACCGCTGCTTGATCTCGAGGAGCTCCTCCTTGATCACCCCGCGGATCGCCTTGGGGTCCTTGAGCAGGGCCCGCAGCCGCCGGATCCGGGCCAGGAGGTCGCGGTGCTCCTGCTCGAGCTCCTCGCGGGCCAGGCGGGTGAGCCGACGGAGGGGCATGTCGAGGATGTGGTTGGCCTGGACCTCGGTCAGCTTGAACTTCCGCATCAGCTTCCCGCGGGCCTCCTCGGCGTCGCGGGAGCCCCGGATGATCCGGATCACCTCGTCCAGGTGCCCGAGGGCGACGAGGAGCCCCTGGACGATGTGGTCCCGCTCCTCGGCCTTGCGGAGCTCGAACCGCGTGCGCCGGGTGACCACCTCGACCTGGTGGTCCACGTAGTGGCCCACCATCTCGGCCAGGTTGAGCACGCGGGGCACGCCGCCGACGAGCGCCAGCATGATCACCCCGAAGCTGTCCTGGAGCTGGGTGTGCTTGTAGAGCTGGTTCAGGACGACCTGCGCGTTCGCCCCCCGCTTCAGCTCGATCACGAGCCGCATCCCCTGGCGGTTGGACTCGTCCCGCAGGTCCGCGATGTCCTTCAGCCGCCCGGTCCGCACGAGCTCGGCGATCTTCTCGGCCAGCCGGGCCTTGTTCACCTGGTAGGGCAGCTCGGTCACGACGATCCGCTGGCGCCCCTGCGAGGTCTCCTCGATCTGCGCCACCGCCCGGACCTTGATCGACCCCCGGCCGGTCTCGTAGGCCTCCCGGATCCCGTCCCGGCCCATGATCACCGCGCCGCTCGGGAAGTCGGGCCCGTGGATGAACCGCATCAGCTCCTTCGGCGTGGCATCCGGGTGGTCCAGGAAGTGGACGACCGCGTCGATCACCTCGCCGAGGTTGTGCGGCGGGATGTTCGTGGCCATCCCCACCGCGATGCCCCCCGCCCCGTTGGCCAGGAGGTTCGGGAAGCGCGCCGGGAGGACCGCGGGCTCCTGGTGGTACCCGTCGTAGTTCGGGACGAGATCCACGGTCTCCGCGTCGATGTCCCGGAGCAGCTCGAGCGCGATCGGCGCCAGGCGGGCCTCCGTGTAGCGCATCGCGGCCGGGGGGTCCCCGTCCACCGAACCGAAGTTCCCGTGCCCGTCGATCAGGGGGTAGCGGAGCGTGAACGGCTGCGCCATCCGGGCCAGGGCGTCGTAGATCGCCTGGTCGCCGTGGGGGTGGTACTTCCCCATCACCTCGCCGACCGTGTGCGAGGACTTCCGGTACGGCCGGTCGGGGCGCAGCCCCGCCTCCAGCATCGACCAGAGGATCCGCCGCTGCACCGGCTTGAGCCCGTCCCGGACGTCGGGCAGGGCGCGCCCGACGATGACGGACATCGCGTAGTCGAGGTAGGAGCGCTGGATCTCCTCCTCGAGCGTGACCGGCTCGATCCGACCGACGGCGGGGTCCTGGCTCATCCGGCGGGCCTCAGACGTCGAGGTTCTGGACGTACTTCGCGTTGGCCTCGATGAACGCCCGCCGCTCCGCCACGTCCTCGCCCATCAGGATCGTGAACAGCCGGTCCGCGAGGGCCGCGTCCTCCATCTCGACCCGGAGCAGGGTCCGGGTCTCGGGGTTCATCGTGGTCTGCCAGAGCTGCTCGGCGTCCATCTCGCCCAGGCCCTTGAACCGCTGCGGCTCGAGCTTCCGCCCGCCGTTCTGCTTGCGGAACGCCTCCCACTCGGCCTCCGAGTAGAAGTACCTCGGCTCCCGGTCCACCGTGACCATGTACAGCGGCGGCTGGGCCAGGTACACGTAGCCGGCCTCGATCAGCTCGCGCATGTTCCGGAAGAAGAACGTGAGCAGGAGCGTGCGGATGTGCGCGCCGTCGACGTCGGCGTCGGCCATGATCACCACCCGGTGGTAGCGGGCCTTGGACAGGTCGAACTCGTCGCCGATCCCCGTGCCCATCGCGGCGATCAGGGCCTGGATCTCGGCGTTCTCGAGCACCTTGTGGAGGCGGGCCTTCTCGACGTTCAGGATCTTCCCCCGGATGGGGAGGATGGCCTGGGTCGCCCGGTCGCGGGCGTCCTTCGCGCTCCCCCCCGCCGAGTCGCCCTCCACCACGAACAGCTCGCACCGCTCCGGGTCCGTGAGCTGGCAGTCGGCCAGCTTCCCGGGGAGCGAGGTGGACTCGAGGAAGGACTTCCGCCGCGTGAGGTCCCGGGCCTGCTTGGCGGCCAGCCGGGCCTTGGCCGCCGCGGAGGCCTTGAGGACGATGCGCTTCGCGTCGCCGGGGTGCTCCTCGAGCCAGGTCGCGAGCTTCTCGTTGACCGTGGTCTCGACCAGGGACCGGATGGAGGCGTTCCCCAGCTTGGTCTTGGTCTGGCCCTCGAACTGCGGGTCGCGGAGCTTGACCGAGACGATCCCGATCAGCCCCTCGCGGACGTCCTCCCCGATCAGGTTCTCCTCCTTCTCCTTCAGGAGGCCCTTGGCCCGGGCGTAGCGGTTGATCACGTTGGTCAGGGCCTTCTTGAGCCCCTCCTCGTGCATCCCGCCCTCGTGGGTGTTGATCGTGTTCGCGAACGAGTGGATCTGCTCGGCGTAGCCCGTGTTCCACTGGAGCGCGACCTCCACCTCGGCCGAGCCGTCCTCCTCCCGACCCTCGAGGTGGATGACCCGGTGGAGGGTCTCCTTGCCCGTGGAGAGGTGCTTCACGAGGTCCGCCAGGCCGCCGCTCGCCCGGAACACCTCCCGCACCGGCGGGTCCTCTCGCTCGTCCACGAGCTGGATCTCGATGCCCCGGGTGAGGAACGCGAGCTCCTGGAGGCGCTCGGCCAGCACCTCCCGGCGGAACGTCGTGTCCTCGAAGATCTCGGGGTCCGGCCAGAACGTGATCACCGTCCCCGTCTTCCTCGTGGGCTTGCCGCGCTCGAGCTTCGAGGTCGCCCTCCCCCGCGAGTACGTCTGCCGCCAGACGTGGCCGTCCCGCATCACCTCGGCCACCATGCGCTCGGAGAGCGCGTTCACGACCGACACCCCGACCCCGTGGAGGCCGCCCGAGATCCGGTACCCCCCGCCCCCGAACTTCCCCCCGGCGTTCAGCGTCGTCAGCACGACCTCCACGGCCGGCCGCCGGTCCTTGATCCTCGGGATCGGCTTGACGGGGATCCCCCGCCCGTTGTCCTCCACCCGGACCCCGCCGTCCGCCAGGAGCGTCACCACGATCCGGTCGCAGAACCCGGCCATGGCCTCGTCGATCGAGTTGTCGACGACCTCGTAGACCAGGTGGTGGAGGCCGCGGCTCGACGTGGTCCCGATGTACATCCCGGGGCGGAGCCGGACGTGCTCGACCCCCTCCAGGACCGTGATGTCCGCGGACGTGTAGCTGCCCGTCCCTGCCTTCGCCTCTGCCTTCGCCGTCGCCAATGGGCCTCCGTTCGGCCGCTCGGCCCCGCCCACGCCGGGGTCGGCGGGTTCGGTACTCGCGGGGCCGCGCGCGGGGGGAACCGACGTCCCTATCCTACCAAGTCAGGACCCCCTCCGGCCGCACGCTCGGAGCCCCCGGAACCGTTGCGCTCCAACGCTTCCGGGCCCTGTGGACGCACCACGATCCGGACCGCCCGGACCGCCTCCACGCCCAGCGCGGCGTTGGCCCGGCGCCGGATCTCCTCGGCCAGGAACCTGGCCTGCGCGCCCCACGGACCCGTGGTCGCCGCGACCGTCAGCACGCCCGCCTCGAGCGACTCCGGCGCCGTCTCCCTCGCCAGCCGCGGCCCCACGACCTCCGCCCACGCCGCGGCCAGCCGCCCCACCGGTAGGCCGCGCGCGAACGCGGCGTCGGCCAGCACCTCCTCCAGGATCTCCCCGAGCCGCCGTGGCCGGTCGCTCCGCGGCCTCCGCCGGCCTCCGGTCCCCGGGCTGCGCGGCACCCCTAGACCCCCTGGCGCACCCGCACCACGCCCGCCCGTACCTCCCAGACGGCGGCCGCCCCGGCCGGCACGTGGGCCTCGTCCGCCACCGCCATGAAGACCTGCCCACGGCCCGCGAGGAGATCCGCCACCCGCCGCTGGCGCTCGGGGTCGAGCGGCGCCAGCGGGTCGTCGAGGAACAGGACCGGGGCCTCCCCCACCTCTTCCTCCACCGCCCGGGCCAACCCCAGCCGCAGCGCGACCGCGGCCGCCCACGCCTCCCCGTGCGATCCGAAGGCCCGGAGGCCCATCTCCCGCACCGCGAGCTCCAGCTCGTCCCGGTGGGGCCCGACCAGGCTCGCCCGGCGGACGAGCTCGTCCTCCCTGCGCTCCGCGAGCCGCGCCGCGAAGGCCGCCTCCAGGTCGTCGCCCCACACCGAGGGCACGTACCGGCAGGCCAGCCCGTAGCCCGCCACGGCTCGGAAGGCCTCCGCCGCCGGTCCCTCCACCCGCCCGATCGCCTCCGCTCGGGCCCGCATCAACGCCGACCCTGTGGCGACGAGCTCCGCGTCCCAGGCCTCCAGCCCCGGCGGGGGCGGGCCGCCCTCCCACTCCTTGAGCAGCCGGTTCCGCTGCCGGAGGGCGCGGTCGTACGCGGTCGCGAGCCCCTCCCGCAGCGGCCAGAGCGTGGCCACGGCCTCGTCCATGAAGCGCCGTCGCGCCCCAGGCTCGCCGCGCACGAACTCGAGGTCCTCGGGCCCGAACGACACCCCCCGGACCCGACGCCGGAGGTCCCGCTTGCGGCGGACCGGGGACCGGTTCAGCTGCACCCTGCTGGCCCGTCCCGCCGGCACCTCGATCTCGATCAGGGCCCTCCCCTCCCGCGTCTCGACCTCGGCCCGGACGTAGGCCGCCTCGGCCCCCCGGCGCACCAGGGCCGCAGGGCTCGCCGCGCGGGGCGATGCCAGCGTGAGCGCGTAGTACACCCCCTCCAGGAGGTTGCTCTTCCCGGCGCCGTTCGGTCCCACGATCGCCACGAGCCCCTCCGGGATCGGGCCCAGCTCGGTCGCCGCGTGGTTCCGGAAGTCCCGGAGCTCCGCCCAGAGGACGCGCACGCCGCCAGCGGCTCAGCCCACGGGCGCCGGGAGCCGCACCGGCATCACCAGGTAGACGAACTCGTCCCCCTCCCCCCGGATCACCCCGGGCTTCAGCCCGTCTCGGACCTCGAGCCGGACGGTCTCCCCCGTCACCGCGGCCAGCCCGTCGGCGAGGTAGCTGGGGTTGAAGGCGATCGTCAGTTCTTCTCCCTCGTACCGCGCCTCGACGGTCTCCACCGCCTGCCCCAGGTCCGGGGAGGACGACGAGAGCCGGACCCCGAGCGCGTTGAACTCCATCCGCACCGGGCTGGTGTCCCGGGCCAGGAGCCCCACCCGCCGGACCGCGTCGATCAGCTGCTGTCGGGATGCCGTGAGCCGGTTCTCGTAGCCCTCGGGCACCAGCTGGCGGTAGTTCGGGAACTCCCCCTCGATCAGGCGGGAGGTCAGCGTGAGCCCGCCCACCCTGAACGCGGCCTGCGCCTCGTCCAGGAACAGCTCCACCTCCGCCTTCTCGTCCCCGGCCGCCGCCCGCCCGGCCTCCGAGATCGCGCGCTCCGGCACGATGGCCTTGGCCTCCCCCTCCGAGGTCGCGACCAGCTCCCTGATCGCCAGGCGGTACGAATCGGTGGCGACGAGCGTCACCCCCTCCCGGCTCACCTCCACGAGGACCCCCGTCAACACCGGCCGCGCCTCGTCGCGGGACGCGGCGCGCGCGACCTGTCCCACGGCCTCGGCGAACGCTCCCGCCCCGAGCACCACCCGGGTCCCCGTCGGCCCCTGCACCTGCGGGAAATCCTCGGCCGGCAGGAGCCGGAGCGCCCCCTCGAACGCCGCCGACCGGATCCGGAGCTGGCCCTGGTCGGCCTCCACGTCCACCGGCGCATCGGCCAGGCTCTTCACGGTCTCGGCCAGCAGCCGGGCGGGGACCAGGGCCACCCCCGCCTCCTGGACCTGCACGAGGGTCTCGAGCCGCGCCGAGACCTCGAGGTCCGTCGTCGTCAGCGTGAGCGCTCCTCCCTCGGCCGCCTCCAGGAGCACCCCGGTCAGCGCCGGGATGCCCGGCCTCGCCGAGACCGCGCGCTGCACGGTCTGGAGGGCCTCGGAGAGCGCATCACGGTCGCAGCGGAACTTCACATTCCCACCCCCTCGCAACCATCGTTTCCTTCGTTCTCATCTGGTGGTGTCGGTGGCTGTGGAGAAGTGGGCCGACCCACCATGCGCCCAGCGTAGGACGCCTCGCCGACATGGGGAAAGCCTGGGGAGAGCCCCGCGAGGGCGCGGGCGCGCGCCGACGGACGGAGGAGCCGTGCAGAGCGTATCCCCACCCTCACGCACCCCGGGCGCGGCCGCGGATGATCCGCGTGAGGTCCTGGACCTGGCGGTAGGTGGTGTCGCGCGCCCGCATGTTCTGTTCGATCTTCTTGATGCCGTGCAGGGCCGTGGTGTGGTCCCGGTCGAAGATCTCGCCGATCTTGATCAGCGACTGGCCGGTGAACTCCCGGAGCAGGTACATCGCGACGTGGCGTGCCGTGGTGAGCGGCCGGGAGCGGTTCTTGGAGACCAGGTCGTGGGGCGTGAGGCCGAAGTACCGGGCGGTCTCCTCGATGATCAGCTGGGCCGGGATCTCCGCCTCCGTCTGGGGGATCAGGTCCTGCAGCGCGCGCTCGGCGAGGCCGATGTCGATTGGCTGGCCGGTGAGCTCGCTCCAGGCCACGACGCGGACGAGGGCGCCCTCGAGCTCCCGGACGCTCTGGTCGAACTTGCTGGCGATGAACTCCACGACCTCGTCGGGGACGTGGATATCGTCCCGCTGGGCCTTGAGCTGGAGGATCGCGATCCGGGTCTCCAGGTCGGGGGGCTGCACGTCGACGCACAGGCCCCACCGGAACCGGTTCCGGAGACGTTCCTCCATGCCCGAGAGCTCCTGCGGGGCCCGGTCGGAGGCGATCACGATCTGCCGCTCGGCCCCGTGGAGGTGGTTGAAGGTGTGGAAGAACTCCGTCTGGGTCTCCTCGCGCTTGGCGAGGAACTGGATGTCGTCCACGAGCAGCACGTCGACCTCGCGGTAGCGCTGCTGGAACTGGTAGCCCTGGCGCTCGCGGACGGCCCGGATGAACTCGGTGACGAACTGCTCGCTGGTCACGTACTTCACCCGGAGGGCCGCGTTCAGGCGGAACATGTGGTGCCCGATCGCCACCAGGAGATGGGTCTTGCCGAGCCCCACCCCGCCGTAGATGAACAGCGGGTTGTAGGCGCGGGAAGGCGGCGCCTCGGCCACCGCCATCGCCGCCGCGTGGGCGAAGCGGTTGGAAGGCCCGGGGACGAAGGCGTCGAAGGTGTAGTTGGGGAAGGGGAGGCCGGGGGCCGCGGCCCGGGGGGCCGTGGGCAGGGGGGCCGCCGCGCGGGGAGGCTCGCCCGTCGGCCGCCGCGGTTGGTGGTCGGCGTCGAGGCGCACCCGGACCTCCCGGCCGAGGGCCTCGGTCGCCGCGGCGGTGATCAGGCCGAGGTAGTGGCGGGCGAGCCAGTCGCGGACGTAGGCCGAGGGAGCGAGGACCTCGAGGACGCCGTCCCGGAGGGAGGTCGCGCGGACGCCGCTGAACCACATGGCGTACGAGCTCTCCGGGAGCTCGCTCCGCGCCCGCTCGATGACGTGTGACCAGGTCCGCTCAGCTAGCTGTTCCTCGGACGCGACCGCCATCCGTATCCACAGAACCTTTCCACAGTTGTGGAAAACCTCCCGGGGAAGGGACGAGGCCCGAGCCGTGGGCCGGGCCTCGAGCGGCCGGACTATAGCATCGGCCCCCCGCCGCCATGAAGCGAGCGGCGGGGTTTTGACGGTCTTTCTCCCGCCGCCCGCCTGCCGCCGAGCCCGTATACTGCCTCCGCCGGCGGCGAGCCGGCGTCACCCGCGGGGAGCCAACGATGTCCAAGCGCACGTACCAGCCGAACAACCGCCGGCGGAAGAAGACCCACGGGTTCCGGATCCGGATGCGGACCCGGGCGGGCCGGGCCATCCTCGCCAGGCGGCGGGCCAAGGGCCGGAGCCGGCTGGCGGTCTAGGCGCCCCGGAGGCCCGGCCTGCGCGGGGGCGACGTGGAGCGGGTGCTCCGCGAGGGCCGGCCCGTCCGGGGAAGGCGGGTGGTAGCCTTCCTCGCGCGGGGGCCCGGGCGGGCGGCGTTCGTCGCCGGGAAGAAGGTCGGCGGCGCCGTCGAGCGGAACCGTGCGCGGCGCGTGCTGCGGGCCGCGTGGCGCGAGGTCCGTCCGCTCCTGGTCGAGGAGGCGGACATCGTGTGGGTGGCCCGCGCGTCGATCCGGGGGGCGAAGACGCAGGACCTGGTGGCCGAGATGACCGAGCTGCTCCGAAGGGCCGGGGTGGTGCGCGCGTGAGGGCGCGCGCGATCCTGTGGGCGGCGGGCGCCCCGGCGCGTGCCGCGCTGGTCGGCCTGATCCGTGCGTACCGCCTGTTCCTGTCCGGCTGGCTCGGCGGGCAGTGCCGGTTCTATCCCACGTGCTCGCGCTACGCCGAGGAGGCGATCCTGGAGCACGGCGCGATCCGCGGGAGCGCGATGGCGGCATGGCGCCTCGCGAGGTGCGGACCGTTCACCACCGGCGGCGTGGACCACGTGCCGCCGGGGGCGCGGAGCCGGCTCGGGTATGATGAAGTCATACAACTGCGGGGCGCCCGGTGGGTCCGGTGATCGCACAGGTGCCGTGGTCGCCCCTCTGGCAGGGCCTCCTGGACGGGCTGGGGTGGCTCCTGGCCCGGATCTACGACGTGATCCCGAACTTCGGCGTCACCATCATCATCCTGACCGTGCTGATCCGGCTGGTCCTCTTCCCGCTGGGCGTGAAGCAGATCAAGTCCATGCAGGCGATGCAGGCGATCCAGCCGAAGGTGCGGCAGATCCAGCAGAAGTACAAGGGGAACAAGCAGCGGCAGCAGGAGGAGATCATGCGGCTGTACAAGGAGCACGGGGTCAACCCGTTCTCCGGGTGTTGGCCGGTGCTGCTGCAGTTCCCGATCCTGATCGCCATGTACTCGGTGATCCGCTTCCCCCAGCAGCCGTTGCATCTGCCCGAGGAGAGCCGCCTCTGGAGGGGCATCGAGGCCCAGATCTACGACGGCGAGCCCAACCCGACCACCGACTTCCTGGGGATGAACCTCCTGTGCACGGCGATCGACGCGGGCAAGCCCGTGGTCGAGATCCCGAACCAGCAGGCGGCCCCGGGGCAGCCCGACGTGATCACGCTCCATTGCGGCCAGGGCGCCCTCGTGCGGGTCCCCTACTACCTGCTCGCCCTCCTGATGATCGCCACGACCTACTACCAGTCTCGGCAGATGCAGCAGGCGAGCCCGCCCGGGAGCCAGAACCCACAGCAGCAGATGCTCACCCGCGTGATGCCGCTGATGTTCGGCATCTTCGGGTTCACGTTCCCAGCGGGCTTGGTGGTCTACTGGACGGTTTCCAACATCCTCCAGATCGGGCAGCAGTACGTCCTGCTCAAGGCGGGCCACATCGGCCCGCAGGCGTGGGGGGACGCGGGCAAGGGGGTCCCGGCGAAGCGGAGCGGGGGCGGGGGCCTGGTGGCGAGGCTGCGGGGCGCCGACGCCGAGGGAGACCAGGGCCCGTCGAGCCCGAAGGGGAAGGGCGAGGGACGACGGCCGGGAGGCAGCCGTGAGGGAGATCGAAAGAAGCGGCCCAAGCGTTGAGGAGGCCGTGGAGGCCGCCCTCGCCGAGCTCGGGGTGAGCGAGCAGGAGGCCGAGATCGAGGTCGTGCAGGAGCCGCGCACCGGCTTCCTCGGGCTGGGGGCCCAGGAGGCGATCGTCCGCGTGCGGGTACGCGAGGCGCGCGAGGACCTCGGCGAGGAGGAGCTGGAGGAGCAGGCGGAGATCGCCGCGGATTTCCTCGAGGAGCTCCTGCGCAAGATGGGCATCGAGGCGACGGCCGAACCCACGCTCGAGGACGGGACGATGTACGTCGACGTCGAGGGGGAGGACGAGGGAGACGCGGCGATCCTGATCGGGCGGCATGGGCAAACGCTCGAGTCGCTGCAGGATCTCACCCGGCTGGTCGTCACGAAGCGGACGGGGGAGCGGTGCCGGGTGGTCGTCGACGTGGAGGACTACCGACGGCGCCGGCGCGATCGGCTCGTGGCCCTGGCCCGTGAGGTCGCGCGGCGGGTGCAGCGGACCCGCCGCGAAGAGGAGCTCGAGCCGATGAACGCCTACGAACGCAAGGTCGTCCACGACGCGGTCGCGGAGATCCCCGGCGTGACCAGCACGAGCCGCGGCGAGGACCCCGACCGCCGGGTGGTGATCAGGCCCCGCTGAAGGGGCGAGCCCCCGGGGAGCTCCGGGGGCGCCCGCTGTTTCACGTGAAACATCAGCTTCATCTCCCTCCGCCGTCCTGGGCGGCGTGCGGTACCCGGCCGTAAGCTCGTCTCCCGGTGGACCCTGCGCGGACCCTCGCACGGCAGGCGGAGGAGCTCGGCGCCGACATCGGCGCGGACCAGGCGGAGGCGCTGATCGCGTTCGAGCGCCTGCTGCTGGACCGGGGCGTGCCGCTCGGCGCCGTCTCGGAGGGCGATGCCGGGAGGCTGCGCGAGCGGCACGTACTGGACTCGCTCCGGGCCGTCAGGGCGATCTCGTCGCGGGACCGCGAGGCGATCGACGTCGGCACGGGGGCCGGGCTGCCCGGCGTCGTCCTCGCGATCGCGAGGCCCGAGGTGAGGTTCACGCTGCTCGAGCCGAGGCGGCGGCGCGCAGCCTTCGTTGAGCTCGCCGTGGAGCGGCTGGGGATCCGGAACGCGCGGGTCCTCCCGCGACGTGCTGAGGAGTTCGCGGCCCAGGTGGCCGCAGGGTGCGAGCCTGCCGCCGAGGTCGCCTTCGCCAGGGCGCTGGGGCCGCTCGATCGGTGCCTATCCCTGGCCGGGGGGCTGCTCACGCCCGGCGGGCGGCTCGTGTGGTTCGCCGGGAAGCGAAGGGCGCATCCGCTGCCGCCCGGGGCCGCGGTGATCGAGACGCCGGCGCTTGAAAGCGCGGGTCCGCTCGTTATCATGGGCCGGCAGTGACGACGGAACGCTCCGCTCCCCGCGCAGCGACCACCCCTCGATCGACGCGGCGATCGTCCCCTCCCCGACAGGTCCACGCAGGTGGCGGGGGTGCGGATCTCGCGCCCATGACGCCGGGGTCGGAGGCGATGCTCGGGCCCGTGGGCTCGGCCGAGGACACCCCGCAGCGCGCGGCCGCCCCGCGGGGGGCGACCCGTGCCCGGTCGCGCCGCGAGGCCGCCGATCCCCCTCGCCCCGTCAGCGACCGCGGAGCGGACGGACCGCACGCTTCGGTTGAGGTCGGGGGTGCCGGCACCCCCGGCTCAGCTTGGGATGGCGGCGCCCGGGTCATCGCCATCGCGAACCAGAAGGGCGGGGTCGGCAAGAGCACGACCGCGGTGAGCCTCGGGGCGGCCCTCGCCGAGCAGGGGTACCGCGTGCTGGTCATCGACCTCGATCCACAAGGCAACGCCTCGACCGGCCTCGGGATCCGTCACGAGGCGAGGTCGGTCACCGTCTACGAGGTCCTGGCCGATGAGGCGCCGATCGAGGGGGCGATCGTGCCGACCCAGGTCGCCGGGCTGGACGCCATCCCCTCGACGATCGATCTGGCCGGTGCGGAGATCGAGCTGGTCTCGCAGTTCTCCCGGGAGCTCCGGCTGCGGCGGGCGCTGGAGCCGCTCCAGGACGGGGCCTACGACTTCATCTTCCTCGACTGCCCACCGTCGCTGGGCCTCCTGACGATCAACGCGCTCGCCGCCGCGGAGGAGCTCATCGTGCCCATCCAGTGCGAGTACTACGCGCTGGAGGGGCTGGGGCAGTTGTTGCGGAACGTGCGACTGGTGCAGCAGAACGTGAACCCGCGGCTCAAGCTGACCGGCATCGTGATGACCATGTTCGACCCGCGGACCAAGCTGTCCGAGCAGGTCGTCGAGGAGGTCCAGCGGTTCTTCGGTGACCGCGTGTACAGCGTGGTGATCCCCCGAACCGTCCGCCTCTCGGAGGCACCCGGCTTCGGCCAGCCCATCACGGTGTACGACCCCCGATCGAAGGGGGCGGAGTCCTACCGGGCGCTGGCGAGGGAGGTGGCCGCTCGGCCCCCTCCCGCGGAGCCCGTCCCGGTCATCGAGGAACTCCCGAGGGTGATCCTCACCCCTCCCGACGGTCCCGAGGAGGTCCCAGCCGCCGGGGGCGTGGAGGAGGCCGAGGGGGTACCGGGGGGCGGGGCCGCGCCGACCGTCGCCAGGTCGGAACCCCGAACGCGCGGCGAGCGCGAGGCGGTGGGCTCGGGACCGGGCGCCGATGCGCGTCCCTCGAACTCATCCTCGAGCTCTGCTCCACCGCGGGTGGAGGGTGGGGTGACCCGCGATCGAGGGTTGAGCGCTACGGGGGGATCCACGGAGGAGGAGGCGGGAGGCGCGGGGGCGGACGTCGAGGCGGCACGCCCACCGGCACGGGAGGGGGTAGCGGTGTCCGAGGGAACCGCCCCCTCGGGCGGCGCGCCGCCACCTGCGGCCCCGGAGCGCGGCGAAGATGAGCAGGTGGCGGGGGCCGAAGAGAGACCGCCTAGGGCCGCGGAGGAGCTGCCCCGGCCGGTCCCCCCGTCAGCCCGGGCCGTCCCCCGCCGCCCCGCGCCGACGGTGGTGGTGATCGACGAGGATGCGGTGCTTCCCGGCGAGGAGGGCCCCGGGACGCCGGTGCGCCCGGGGACGGAGCCCCCCGGCCGGGTCGAGCCGGGTTCGCTGGCAGAGGTTGGTGACACGCTGCCCAGCGAGGAACCGAGGAAGCGGAGGTGGAGGCTGTTCCGTAGAGGGAGGGACGGATGAAGCGTGGGGGACTCGGCAGGGGGCTGTCCGCCCTTATCCCTGGGGCCGTCGAGGAGGGGAGCGGTCTCCTCGAGGTCCCGGTCGGGGCCATCGCCCCGGGCCCCAAGCAGCCGCGGACGAACTTCGACGACGAGTCGCTCGAATCGCTGGCGCTCTCGATCCGGGAGGTGGGGGTCCTCCAACCGATCGTCGTGCGCCGCTCGGGCGAGGGGTACGAGCTGATCGCCGGCGAGCGCAGGCTCCGAGCGGCGAAGCGGGCGGGTCTCGCCACGATCCCGGCCGTGGTGCGAGACAGCGACGACGCCGAGTCGCTCCGGGAGGCCCTGATCGAGAACATCCACCGGGAGGACCTCGGGCCCATCGAGCTGGCCGAGGCCTTCCGGGAGCTGCTCGAGGAGCTGGGGCTCACGCAGGAGAGCCTGGCGGAGCGGCTCGGGGTCTCGCGCTCCCACGTGGCGAACACCATCCGGCTGCTCGCGCTCCCGGCGGAGGTGCAGCAGCTCCTGGCCGAGGGGAAGATCCAGGCCGGGCACGGCCGGGCGCTCCTGGCGCTGGCCGACCGTGAAGCCCAGGTGTCGCTCGCGCTGCGTGCCGCGGCCGAGCAGCTCTCGGTGCGGGAGGTCGAGGAGCTGGTGCGGGCCTACCTCGAAGCCCCGGCGGAACGGAAGCAGCCCCCGCGCCCCGCGGCGGAACCGATCCCGGCCCTCGCCGAGGTCGAGGAGATCCTGTCGGAGCAGCTCGCGACGAGGGTCTCCATCCAGATGGGCCGGAGGCGGGGGAGGATCGTCATCGAGTTCGGCTCCCCCGACGACCTGGAGCGCATCGTCAGCGAGATCGTGGGCTCGGGCCCCGGCCTCGCGCCCGACTGACGCCGACGACCCGGGGCTCCCTCGGAGGGCGCCGCGGGTTCGGGGGCGGCGGTGCCAACGCCGGGCCCTGGTCTCCCACCCGCCATGCCCGGCTTCCGCGCCCGAACTAGCCTGGTCTAGACTAGTCAGGGAGGCAACTAGTCTGGTCTAAACGAGTTATCCCTCGCCGACACGGTCTCCGATCGGGAAGCGACCCCGCTGGCGATGGCGCCCCCGCGATACCCTGCAGGCCCAGCGGATCTAGTCTATCGTGGACGAGTTTCGGGCCAGGGCGGCCGAGAGGACGCGGTCGCAGAGGTCTGGGAGGGCGAGGCCGGCGGCCTCGGCCGCCATCGGGACCAGGCTGGTCTCGGTCATGCCGGGGGAGACGTTGACCTCGAGCAGCCAGGGGGTCCCCTCGTCGTCGACGATGAGGTCCGCCCGGCCGATGTCGCGGAGGCCGAGGACCTCGAAGGCCGCCCGGGACGCGCGCTCGCAGGCCGCCGCGGCGGCGGGATCGAGGCGGGCGGGGACGAAGTACTCCGTGGCGCCGAACGTGTAGCGAGCGGCGTAGTCGAACTGGCCGCTCTTCGGGCGGATCTCGACCGGCGGGAGGACCTCGGGGGGCGTCCCCACCATGCCCACCGCGACCTCCACGCCGCGCACCCTGGCCTCCACGAGGGCGGCGTCGGCGTAGGCCAGGGCGCCCATCACGGCTTCGGGCAGGTCGGCCCGCCGCTCGACCACGCGGACCCCCAGGGCCGAGCCGCCCCGCGCCGGCTTGACGACCGCGGGGAGCCCTACCCGCTCGAGGATGCGGGCGAGGGCGTCGCCCGCGCCGAGGTCCCGCAGCGCCGAGGCCTCCACCGCCGCCCACGGGGGCGTGGGGATCCCGGCCCCGCGGAGGGCCTCCTTGGCCAGGAGCTTGTCGAACGCCAGGGCGCAGGCGAGCGGCGCGGACCCCGTGTAGGGGACCCCGAGGAGCTCGAGGAGGCGCTGGACCGTCCCGTCCTCCCCCTCGCGTCCGTGGAGCGCGACGTAGCAGGCGTCGACCGCGGCGAGGGATCCGACGAGGGGCTCCTCGGTCGGGTCCAGGGGCCGGACCTCGTGCCCCCGGTCGGCGAGGGCGGCCACCACCCGCCGCCCCGAGCGGAGCGAGATCTCTCGCTCGGGGGAGCGGCCCCCGGCCAGGACCGCGACCCGGGGCATCAGGGGTTCGTCGGGGGTTCGACCGGTCGTCCCGACATCGAGCGGTAGAGGGCCTCCTCGTCCGCGAGGAGTTCGCCGAGGCGCCGGACGCCCTCCCGGATCCGCTCCTCGGGCGGGTAGCAGAACGACAGGCGCATGCGGTCCCGGCCCCGGCCGTCGGGATAGAACGCCGTGCCGGGGACGTACGCGACCCGCCGGTCGACCGCCGCGGCCAGGAGGGCGGAGGTATCGAGGTGCCCCGGGACCGTCACCCACACGTAGAAGCCGCCGGCCGGCCGGGTCCAGGTCGCGAGCCCACCGAGGTGGGCGTCGAGGGCCCCGAGCATCGCGTCGCGTCGACCCCGGTAGATCGCGACCAGGGAGGCCAGGTGCGCGCGCCACCGACCGTCCGCCAGCCAGCCCTCCGCGACGAGCTGCATGAAGCTGCTGGAACAGAGGTCGGCGGCCTCCTTGGCGAGGACGAGCCGCTGCAGGAGGCCGGCCGGCGCGAGGGCCCAACCGATCCGCACCCCGGGGGAGAAGATCTTCGAGAGCGTCCCGAGGTAGATCACGCCCTCCGGGTCCAGGGCGCGGAGGCGGGGGAGGGCGGAGCCCTCGAACCGGAGCATCGCGTAGGGGTCGTCCTCCACGATCGGGATCCCCGCCTCCCGGCACAGCGCGACGAGCGCCCGACGACGGTCGAGGGACATCGTGACCCCGGCCGGGTTGTGGAAGTCGGGGACGGTGTAGACGAACTTGGGCCTGGCGCCCGCCACGAGGAGGTCCCGGAGCGCGTCCACCACCATCCCGTCCTCGTCCAAGGGGACCGTGAGGAAGCGCGGCTCGTACGCGGCGAAGGCCGAGAGCGCCCCCACGTAGGCGGGCGCCTCCACGACGATCTCGTCGCCGGGGTCGATCAGGACCTTCCCGATGAGGTCGAGCGCCTGCTGGGCCCCGTTGGTCACGACGATGGCCTCGGGGTCGGCCTCCACGCCCTCGGCGGCCATGAGCTCCGCCAGGCGCCGACGCAGCGCGGGGTGTCCGGGGCCGCCGCCGTACTGGAGCGCCGTCCCCGTACGACCCTCGAGGACGCTCCGGACCACCGAGAGGACGTCCTCCTCGGGGAGGGCCTGGACGAAGGGCAAGCCGCCGGCGAGCGAGATGACGTCCGCCCGGGCGGCCACGGCGAACAGCGCCCGGATCTCGGAGGCCTGCAGGCCCTGGGCGCGGCGTGCGTACAGCGCGGCGTGGGGGTCGACGTGGAGCTCGGCCATGTGGCGCCGCATCGTATCAGGGTCTCCCCCGCGGCCGGCGCAGCCCGCGCACCCCCGGCGGAGGAGCGACGCGGGGGCGGGCCCGCCTACGGCACGCGCGGGACGACCTCGGCGGCCAGCAGCTCCACCATGGCCAGGTCGTCGAAGAGCTCGTGGTTGAGGAACACCCGCTGGACGCCGGCCTCGGCGTACTCGGCGAGCCGCTCGGCGGCGCGCTCGGGGGTGCCCACGATGCAGTCCCGGGAGACGTCGTCGAGCCAGTCGTCGAAGGTCCCCGCCGAGGGGTCGAGGGCGTGGGCGGCGCGGAGGCGCGCCTCGAGCTCGCGCTCGTCGGCGCCCACGTAGCACCAGGTCATCAGCGACGTCGTCAGGCTCGCCTGGTCCCGGCCGGCGGCCTCGACGGCGTCCCGGACCCGCCCGAAGCGCTCGCGCACCTCCGCGGGCGTCCCCCCGACGGTGTTGAACTCATCGGCCCACCGAGCCACGAGCCGGGCCATCCGCGGGCCGCCCTTCCCGCCCACGATGATCGGCGGGTGGGGCCGCTGGAGCGGCCGGTGGGCGAACGCGCACCGGTCCAGGCGGTAGTAGCGGCCGTCGAACGACACCTCGTCCTCCTCCGGGGAGAGCAGCCGGTGGACGATCTCCACCTGCTCCTCGAGCATCGCCATCCGGTCCGTGTCCCGCGGGAAGGGGAAGCCGTGGGTCCGGTGCTCCTCGGCCCACCAGCCGGCCCCGAGGCCGACCTCCGCGCGGCCGCCGGAGATGTGGTCGACGGTCGTCGCCACCTTCGCCAGGACCGTGGGGTGGCGGAACGTCACCGGCGAGACCAGGGTCCCGAGGCGCAGCCGTGCCGTCCGGGCCGCGAGGCCCGCGAGCACGGTCCAGGCGTCGAACGAGCCGCGGCCGGCGGCGCCGACCACCGACAGGTAGTGGTCGGAGGTGAACAGCCCTTCCAGCCCGCTCCGTTCGCAGACCTCGGCCAGGCGGCCCCACTGCTCCCAGGTGATGCCCTCCTGCCCCTCGATCATCAGGCAGAACCGCATCTCGGCTGCCCCCTTGTTCGACCGTGCCGCCCTAGCCTACGCTTGAAGCACGGAACGCCGTCCCTCCTCCGAGTTCGTGCGGGCGACCAGCGCGCTCCTGCTCGGCGCGGTGCTGGGCGTGGCGCTGCTCTGGCTGGCCCGGCGCCGACGCTGAAGGGCGATGCGCGTGCGCATCGTCGACGTGGACCTGGAGAGCTTCCCGCTCCTGCCCAAACCGTGCCTGGCCTCGGTCTACTGGGAGCTCACGGAGGAGGTGGACCCCTCCGACGCCCCGTTCCACAAGGAGGAGTGGTTCTCCTCCACCCTGCTCGAGTGGGGTCGGTGCGGCAAGCTGGCGGTGGCCGAGGGCGCCGGCGTCGCGTTCGCGGAGTACGCGCCGGCGACCCTCTTCCCCAGGCTGCGCGAGTTCGCCGCGGCCCGGGACACCTCGCCCGACGCCGTGTACCTCTCGTACTGCTACGTGGTCGAGGGCCGGCGGGGGGAGGGGCTGGGGAGCGAGCTGATCCGCGAGGTGGCGAGGGACGCCGTCGAGCGCGGGTACCGGGCCGTCGAGGCCATCGGCGACCGGGCCTGGGACGGGAGCTGGGTGCTCCCCCTACCGTTCCTCGCGGCCAACGGGTTCGTCGTGGTCCGCGACCACCACCGCTACCCCCTCCTCCGCCTCGACGTCCACGAGCGGCGGGCGCCCCTCGCGACGGAGGCGCGGGCGATGGCCTCCGTGCCGGCGCCCTGAACGCCGGCCTCAGCGGGCCGCGGCCGGCGAGCCCGCCGGCGCCAGGAAGCGCTCCAGGCCATCGGCGATGGCCCGGGCGAGCTCCCGGCGGAAGGAGACGTCGAGGAGGCGGCGCTCGTCCTCGGG
The DNA here is from genome assembly GCA_035559315.1 of Actinomycetota bacterium. Taxonomy (GTDB): domain Bacteria; phylum Actinomycetota; class UBA4738; order UBA4738; family HRBIN12; genus DATLZM01. Next base: position 36,974 of record DATMBJ010000099.1, on the reverse strand, counting down.
GTGCGTGATGCAGCCCGGCTCGACCTGGACCGCGGGCATCCGGGTCTCGCGGAGCACGGCCACGGCGAGCGGGGCCGTGCCGCGGTCCACCAGCCCGAGGCGCCCGGTGAGCTCCCGGTGGATCGCCTCGGCCAGCCGACGGCCGGCCGGCGAGTGGGTGGTGTCGCTGCCGAAGTAGGAGCAGCGGGCGCCGGGCCCCCCGTCCCCGCCGGCGTGGATCGAGACGCAGACCGCGGCCCCCAGGCCGTTGGCCGCCTCCGCCCGCTCGCTGGGGGCGGGATCGGCCCGGCCGTCCCGGAGGAGCGCGGGACGGGCGCCGCGGCGGGCGAGCTCGCGGGCCACCTCCCGCGCCAGGGCGAGGGTGACGTCGGCCTCGACGGCCCCCGAGGGTCCCCGGTAGCCGGGGTCGGACGGCCCGTGCCCCGGATCGATGGCGATGCGGGTCCCCCGGAGCTGGGCGACCATCGTGCGGACCTCCTCCTCCTCCCGCACCACGGCCCGGCTGGGCCCGTTCACCTGGGGGCGGAGGCGCTGGAGCGCGGCCAGGGTCTCGGGGCCGACGATGCCGTCGGGGAGCTCGCCCACGTTCCGCTGGAACTCCCGGACCGCGCGGTCGGTCGCGGGGCCGAAGATCCCGTCCTCCCGCCCGGCGTCGAACCCGAGCGCGTTCAGGAGCCGCTGGAGCTCGCGGACGTCGTCCCCCCGGAACGGTCGGGCCCGGAGGTAGAGGACCCGGTCCCCGAGCGCGTAGCCGGCCTCCACCAGCGCGGTCCAGGTATCCGGGCCCACGAGCCCGTCCACCGGGAGCCGCCGCTGGCCCTGGAAGGCCCGGACGGCGGCCTCGGTCGAGGGGCCGAAGCGGCCCTGGAGCTCGTCGGGCTCGACCCGGAACCCCAGCGCCTGGAGCCGGCGCTGGAGGTCCCGGACGTCGGCCCCCACGTCGCCGGGGCGGATGATTCTCACGGGCCAGGAGTTTCCCAGGTTCGGGACCGCGGACACCGCGTCCACGCCCGGGAGACGGGCGGGGGCGGCGCCGTGGTTCCGGCCCCCTCCGAGCCCCAGCGGTGCGGTTCCCGCCCGGGGCTACGGAGGCGGGGTCGGGCTCCTACGCGGCGAGGTGCGGCTCGAGCTCCCTGCGCAGGGCCTCCTTGCCGCGGGCCCCGACCAGCCGCGCCTTCTCCTCCCCGTCCTTGAACAGGATGAGGGTGGGGATGCTCATCACCCCGTAGCGCCGGGTGGCCTCGGGGTTCTCGTCGATGTTGAGCTTCGCGACGGCGAGGGAGTCGCCGCTCTCGCGCCCGATGGCCTCCACGGCGGGGGAGACCATGTGGCAGGGCACGCACCACTCCGCCCAGAAGTCCACGAGCACGGGGATGGGCGACCGCAGCACCCGCTCCTCGAAGTCCCGGTCGGTCACGTCTCCGATGATCGCCACTTCCCTTCCCTCCTCGATCCCTCGTCCGGCCCGGCGCCGGTCGTCGTACCGACGTCCGGCCCGGGGCCGGTGCTGGATACCTACGTCCGGCCCGGGGCCGGTGCTCCGTACCCGGGCGCGGGGCGCGCCCGGCCCGTCAGCGGCCCTCCTCCTGGAGGAACCGCTCGGCGTCGATCGCCGCCTTGCACCCCATCCCCGCGGCGGTCACCGCCTGCCGGTAGATCCGGTCCACGACGTCGCCCGCGGCGAAGACCCCGGGGACGCTGGTGCGGGTCGTCGGCTCCTGCACGACGATGTACCCGCCGTCGAGCTCGAGCTGACCCTCGAAGAGCTGGGTGTTCGGCGTGTGGCCGATGGCCACGAAGACCCCGTCGGTCGGGAAGTCCCGGACCTCCCCGCTCTTCACGTTCCGCAGCCGCACGCCGGTCACCTGCCCGTCGCCCAGGATCTCCTCCACGACGGTATCCCAGATCACCGAGATCTTGGGGTTCGCCAGGGCCCGGTCCTGCATGATCTTGGAGGCCCGGAACCGGTCCCGGCGGTGGACGATCGTGACCTTCGAGGCGAACTTCGTGAGGAAGATCGCCTCCTCCATGGCGGAGTCGCCGCCGCCCACCACGACGAGCTCCCGGTCCCGGAAGAAGAACCCGTCGCAGGTGGCGCAGGCCGAGACCCCCCGTCCCCGGAGCCGCTCCTCCCCCGGGACCCCGAGCCACTTGGCCGAGGCGCCGGTCGCCACGATCAGGGTCCGGGCCCGCCACTCCTGATCCCCCGCCCACACGCGGAACGGGCGCTCGGAGAGGTCGACCCGGGTCGCGGCCTGGTGGAGCAGCTCCGCGCCGAACCGCTCGGCCTGCTTCTCCATGGCCTCCATGAGCTCGGGGCCGAGGATGCCGTCGGGGAAGCCGGGGTAGTTCTCGACCTCGGTCGTGAGCATCAGCTGGCCGCCCGCGTCCACGCCCTTGAGCACCAGCGGCTCGAGGTCGGCGCGGCCGGCGTACAGGGCCGCCGTGTACCCGGCCGGCCCCGATCCTAGGATCAGGACGTTCCGTTCCTCGGTCATCGTCGCGCTCGCCTCCGCACGATCTTCCACAGCCTACAACCGTGGGGCATTCCCGCCGGGGAGCCGTGGGCCCGTCCCCGACGGTCGTCCGACCGCGGGGGGCCGGTCGCGCTAGAGCGTGTCCTGGGAGTAGGCGAGGGGGCCGCAGCGCTCCTTCGCCACCACCCAGACCACGACCTTGGTGGGGGGCTGGCCCGCCCCGGGGCCCCGGAGCGCGACCGCCAGGTATGCGGGGGTCCCCTGGAACCGCGCGTCGATCAGCCGGACCACCTGGTCGTCGGGGGTGAGGTCGGATCCCCGCAGGACGCACTCCAGGGCCCGGGCGGTCGCGGGCGGGATCTTCGCCTCGGCCGCGACGGGCCCGCCGGCTCCGGCCGTGGCCTCCCCGGCCAGGGCCTCGAGGTCCTCGGGGCGGTAGTCGCGGTCGCTCCGCTCCAGGCTGGGCAGGGCCGGGGAGGCGGCGGCGGCCGGCAGCCCGGCCTCCTGCGGGGCCGAGACCTCCTCCGCGGCTGGAGGGGCCGCGCCCCGCTGGCCGAGCTCGGGGAGGGCGACGGCGAGCACGGCGACCACCGCGGCGGCGACGGCGGCCCCGGAGAGCCAGCGGACGACGCGGCTCCGGCGGTCCCCGTCGGCCCCCCGCACCTCCCGGAGCACGGGCCCGGTCACGCGCAGCGGCACCGGCTCCTCCGGGAGGGCTCGGAGCGCGCCGCGGGCCTGGGCGGCCAGGCCCACCTCCTCCCGGCAGGCCGGGCAGGCGTCCAGGTGGGCGGCGACCGCGCTCCGCTCGGGCTCGGTCAGGGCGCCGTCGACGTACGCGGCGAGGAGCTCGTCCCCGGGGTGGGTCATCGTCCCTCCTCGGACGGTCCGGGCGGGGCTACGCGTTCCGCCTCGCCCTCCCCCCGGAGCTCGCGCCCCAGGGCCACCCGCGCTCGGTGCAGGCGGGACTTCACGGTGCCCACGGGGATGCCCAGGGCCTGGGCGACTTCCTCGTAGGGCAGGTCCTGGACGTCGTGGAGGACCAGGACCGCCCGGTGCTCGGGGGGCAGCCGCAGCAGCGCCCGACGGACGTCGACGCTGCCGGCCGCGGCCTCGGCGTGGTCGGGGACCGGGGGGCCGGGTTCGGGCCGCGGCTCGTCGTCCGCCCGGGCGGTGAGGGGGGCGCGGGCGGACCTCCGCAGGAGGTCGTAGCAGGCGTTCACCGTGACCCGGTGCAGCCAGGTCGAGAAGGCCGCGTCGCCCCGGAACGAGGCCAGCTTGCGGAACGCCGTGAGGAAGGCCTCCTGGGTCGCGTCCCGGGCGTCCTCCTCCCGCCCGAGCATCCGGAGGGCGAGGTTGTACGTCCGCCGCTGGTGCCGCTCGACCAGCGTCCCGAAGGCCCCCCGGTCCCCGGCCAGGGTCCGCCGGACGAGCTCCTCGTCGCTGTCGAGGGTCCCGCTCACGACGGGAGCGGCAGGGACTCGGTGGCCTCGGCCCTCCCGTAAGGGCGGAGGAAGGGGATGCGCCGGACGAGGAGCGTCCCCGCGGCCCGCCGCACCGTGACCCGGACCTCGCGACCGCCGGGATCGACCACGCAGCCCCCGTCGGGGATCCGGGCCCGCCGATCGCCGGCCTCCACCAGGTCCTCCGCCGCGGCGCAGGCCTGCCGACGGTCGTGGGTCCGGTCGTAGACCACCCGCGCCTGGTAGGTGGCGCGCTCGGCGAGGTCCGCGACCCGGTACCGGGCCACGAGGATCGAGCCGGCGTCGAAGGCCGCGACCGCCACGAGCGCGAGCAGGACGAGCGAGACGAGGATCGCCTTCCCGACGAGCCCCTCCTCCGCCCTCGCGTTCACCGACGTCCCCCGCGCCGCAGCGCGTCCCTCACCACATCGACCTCCTCGAGGCGGAAGATAAGGGCCGCGGAGGCGAACACAAGCAGCCCGACGCCGATCGCGCCGAAGACCTGGAGCGCCTGGGCGGCGACGGACGCGGTCCCCACGAGTCGCGCCAGGCCGGCGGCGGCCGCGCGGGCCGCCGCGCCGGTCGCCGCCGCGGCCAGCAGGACCCGCCCGAGGGCCCGGACGATCCGCCGCCCGTCGATCCCGCCGAGCCGGCGCCGGAGCAGGAGGCCGAGCGCGAGCGCCCCCGCCGTGTACGCGAGGGCGTGGCCGGCGGCCAGGCCCCGGGGCCCCAGGCCGAGACCGACCGCCAGGACCACGTTGGCCAGGACGTTCACGGCGACCGCGCCCACGTTCACCAGGGCCGGCGTGCGCGTGTCCTGCATGGAGTAGTAGGCGCGGAGCAGGAGCTGGAACGCCGAGAACGAGAACAGGCCGAGGGCGAAGAGGGCGAGGATCCCGGCGATCAGCTCGGTGTCCCGGGGCCCGGTCTCCCCCCGCTCGAGCAGGAGCCGGACGATCGGGCGGGCCAGGGCGACGTAGCCCGCGGCCGCGGGCAGCACGATGAACGCGGTGGCCCGGATGCCGCGCGAGAGCAGCGCCCGGAAGGCCGCCAGGTCCCCCTCGGTGTGGCGGGAGGCCATGGCGGGCAGGAGCGCGGTGAAGATCGACACCGCGAAGATCGCGTGGGGGAGCTGGAACAGGATGTAGGCCGCGGCGTAGGCCGTGTACCCGCCCTGCCGTTCGCCGGCCAGGATGGGGACCGTGAGGTAGCCGAGCTGGTTCACCACCACGTAGACGATGGTCCAGGTGGCGAGGCGGGCGATCCGGGCGATCGCCGGGTGCCGGGGGTCCAGGCGCCAGGCGAAGCGGAACCCGGTGGCCCGGAGCGACGGGAGGAGGGCCGCGGTCATCGCCACCACGCCGAGCGTCGTGCCCACCCCGAGCAGCAGCCGTTCGCCGCCCGTGATCGCGGTCGGGTCGGCCCGGTCGGCGCCGGCCACCGACGCGTAGGCCAAGAGCGTGGCCACGACGACCAGGTTGTTGAGGATCGGGGCGAACATCGGCGCGGCGAACCGGCGGTGGGCGTTGAGGAGGCCGGTGGCCACCGTCCCCACCCCGTAGAACACGATCTGGGGCATGAACCAGCGGAGGAAGAAGGTCCCCAGGCGCTCGGCCACGGCGCGCTGAGGCTCGGGCCAGCGGAGGGTGTAGAGGCGGATGATCCAGGGGGCGGCGGCGATGGCCAGGGCGGCGATGGCCGAGAGCACGACGACCGTGAGCGTGAGGATCCGTCGGGCGGCCTCCCAGGCCTCGTCCGGGCCGCGCTCCTCGAGCCACTGGACGAAGACCGGGACGAACACCGAGGAGAGCACCCCGCCCAGGACCAGCTCGTAGACGATGTTCGGCGTGGTGTTCGCCGTGTTGTAGATGTCGGCCAGGCGGCCGGCGGTGACCCCCAACGCGTAGGCGGCGGCGGCGAGCCGCAGGAAGCCCGTGGCCCGGGAGAGGGCGGTCCCGAGCGACATCACCCCGGTGCGGCGCACGAACGCCGCCGGCGTGTCCTCGGGGCGCACGATCGGCTGGTCCTCCGCCTCCGGCGTCTCCGGCCTCAGCTGCTCCGACGTGGCACGAACCTCCTGCTCGAGAGCGCCAAGAGGAGCAGGGCGGCGCCCAGCGTGATCACGAGCGCGACGCGGTTGTAGGCGGTCGAGCGGACCACGAGGATCGCGTCGCTCACGATCCGCCCCGAGGGCGTGCGGACCAGCACCCGCACCGGGAACCGCCCGGTGGTCCGGAGCTCCACGGGGAACAGGAGCGTGCGCTCGGGGCGGTCCAGCTCGACCTCCTGCACGGCCTCGAGGAGGCCGATCCGGGCGGAGGCGAGCTCGACGACCACCCGGAGCACGTGCCCGGTCTCGTTCGTCACCCGGATCGGGATCGTCCCGGTCCGGGACGAGAGCGTGACCGTGCGGACCACGACCGGGCGGACCTTGGAGAGCTCGGCGCGCAGCCGGTCCCGCACGGCCCGCACGAAGGCGGCCCCCTGGAACTCGTTCCCCACGAACTGGCCGCCCTCGGCGATGAGGAGGCGCGTGGCGAGCGCGTCCGGCAGGGGGTCGTCCTCGGCCAGCATCGAGCGGTAGTCCTCGAGGAGGCGGCGGGTCCGGCGGAGGAACTCCACGTAGGAGCGGGTGAACCCGGGGGTCTGGCTCGGGAGGAGGCGTGCCGGCGGCGCCTCGGGGTCGGGCGGGTGGAGGGCCGCGAGGTCGGAGGCCCGGAGCGGGCGGAGGAAAGGCGCCCGCGAGATCCGGTACGCGAAGGGGCGGGCGAAGCCGCCGGGGGTCGCGGGAGGGACGCCGAGGACGATCGCCCGCGGGACCCCGGGCTGCTCGAGCCAGATGGCCGCCAACTCGCCGAGCACGACCTGGGCCCCCAGGACCGGGTCGGCGGCGAGGACGGCGGGGTCGAGGAGGGCCTGGACCGCTGGGTCCGGGAGGAGGGCCGTCACGGGCCCGCAGGGGAACGCCTCGAGGAGGTCCGTGGCCGGGGGCGCGAACCCCAGGGGGTGGGGGGGTCGCTCGACGGAGGTCGGGGCGGCGAGGAGCACCCGGACCCCCCGGCACGCGAGGAACCGGAGCCCGGCGGGGTCGAGGGCCCCGGCCGGGGGACGGAAGACCGCGACGTCGGGCTCGACGCCGAGCGCAGCGCCGACCAGCTCCACGCCCCGGTCGAGCTGGGCCGGGAGGTCCCGGCCCAGGCCGCCGCCGGTCATCGCGGGGAGGAGGGGCGCGGCGAGGGGGTAGGCGGTGAGGCCCGGGACGCCGCTCGCCGCGACCCGGCGCAGCTCCTCGAGCGCCTCGCCCGCCCGGGCCGCGCCGGCCTCGCCCTCGTCGACGCTCCGGAGCGCCCCGCCCTCCACGACGGCGTAGCCGGCGCGCATCCGCTGGAGCTGCGCCAGGAGGAGGGGGGACACCACGAGGTCGAAGGGGGCGGTGCGGCGGCCCGAGGACAGGAGCCGGAGCGCGTCGAGGGCGCCGGCGAGCCACCCGCCGGGCGCCAGCGCGTCCTCGAGCGCGGTGGAGGTGAAACGCCCGTCGGGGCCGTAGCGGACCGGCTCGTGGAGCTCCCACCACCACCCGAGGTCGAGCGGGACCTCGGGTCGGCGGACGAGGTGGATCACGGGGGTCCGGAGCACGCCCACCGGGAGGTCCCCGGAGCGGACCTCCACCCGGAGCGGATAGATCAGGGACTGGTCGCCGAGGCCGGCGAGGAACGAGAGGTCCAGGTGGAAGGAGAAGTCCCTGGCCCGGCCCGGGGCGAGCTCCCCCTCGAGGGGCTCGGTCAGGGCGAGGAGCGGGAGCGCGCCGGCGGGGTCCTCGCGGAGGGACGCCTCGTAGGCCGAACGCGACCGGACCGGGCCCCACAGGGCGATCCCCAGCGCGAGGTCGCCGAGGGGCTCCGTCCCCTCGTTCACCGCGCGGACCTCCACCTCGAGCCTCGGATCCCGCGCGGTGACCCAGGGGGTCTGGCGGCGGAGCGTGAGCCGCACCACCGGGGCCGCCTCCTCCTGGGCCCGCGCCGGGACGGCGGGGACGACGGCGGCCGCCGCCAGGAGCGCGGCGGCGATCCGCGCGGAGGAGGGGAGCGGGAGCCCGGGACGCGTGGCCATGCCGGCCCGGCCATCCTAGCGGTCATCCCCGCAGCAGGAGGAGGGCCTCCTGCGCGGCGTACAGCACGGCGACGACCCCCAGGAAGACGCCGACCGCGATCCGGAGCGTGCGCTCCCCGGCGCCGAGGGCGATCCGCGCGCCGATCCTGGCCCCCGGGATCACGCCGGCCACCAGGACGAGGAAGATCGACCAGTCGATGTGCCCGAGGGCGGCGTGGACCAGGGTCCCGGGGACCGCGACCGCGGAGATCAGGAGGAGGGACGTCCCCAGGGCCCGCTTCAGCGGCATCCCGAGGATCGTGGTGACGGCGGGGACGAACACGATGCCTCCGCCCACGCCGAGCAGGCCCGAGACGAAGCCCGTGGCGAACCCCAGGATCGCGTAATGGGGGCCCGGCGTGGTGCCGCGGGGGCGGACGAGGTAGGGCCGGGCCCGGGCGACCCGCACCGCCTGCCACCCGATCAGGAACGCGGTCACCAGCAGGATCCCGTGGGGGTTCACGAAGGCCGTGGCCCAGGCCCCGAGGGCGGCCCCGAGGATCCCGGGCGGCGCCGCCCAGCGGGCGGCCCGGACGCTCACCTCCCCCGCGCGCCAGTACGTGTAGGCGCCGACCAGGCTGGTGGGGAAGATCACCGGGAGCGGCGTGCCCACGGCCACGTAGGGGGCGCCCCCCAGGAGGACCTGGATGGCCGGCGTGGTGATGATGCCGCCGCCCACGCCGAACAGGCCCGACATCACCCCGGCCGTGAAGCCGACGAGGACGCCGAGGACCGCCCTGCCCGGGGTCATCCGAGCGCGTCGGCGGCCCGGGCCAGCACCTCCCGTTCCCCGCGGTAGGTGGCCTTCCGGAGGGCGCCGGGGAGGGGGAACCAGCGCACCTCCTCCATCTCGTGGTCGTGGAGCGCGACGTCGCCGCCGGTGGCGCGCATCAGGAAGAAGTGGACGACCTTCCGCACCCGGACGCCGTCCCAGACGTAGACGTAGCGCGACGCACCCAGGGAGGCCTCGACCACGGCCTCGAGGCCGGTCTCCTCCCGGACCTCGCGGAGCGCCGCCTGCTCGGCGGTCTCGTGGGGCTCGATCCCCCCCTTGGGGAGCCCCCAGGCCAGCTCCCCCCGGCGGGTGCGGCGGGCGGCGAGGGCCACCTCGGTGCCCTCCGCGGTCCTGCGGTAGACCACCCCGCCGGCCGAGACCTCCCGACGGGTGGCGGCCACCCGTCGGGGCCCCGGCTCGGGTCCCCGGGACCTCGCGCGGGCGGCCCCGGATGCCCCCGAACCTATACTGGGCGCCCGTGGTCGAGCACGTCGTCGAGTTCCTCCGGCCGTACCTCTCGCCTCCCTGGGGCTACCTCATCGTGGGCCTCGCCACCCTGCTCGAGAACTCGATCGGGGCGGGCGTCGTGGTGCCGGGCGAGACCCTGGTCATCGTGGGGGGATTCTATGCGCGGGTGGGCCGTCTCTCGCTCCCCGGCGTGATCGCGGTCTCGGTGGCCGGAGCGATCCTCGGCGACAACCTCGGCTACCTGATCGGGCGGCGCTTCGGACGGGGGTTCCTCGAGCGGCACGGGCCCCGACTGCTCGTGACCCCCGAGCGGCTCGCGATGGCCGACGCCTACTACCGGCGTCACGGGGGGAAGACGGTGTTCCTCGGGCGGTTCGTGCCCGTGGTCCGGAGCGTGGGGTTCATCCTCGCGGGGGTCTCGCACATGTCCTGGCGCCGGTTCGCCGCCTACGACGCCGCCGGGTCCGCCCTGTGGGGGGCCGCCAACGCGGTGCTCGGCTTCGCGCTCGGCGAGGCGTACCGGCGCGCGGAGGGCTACCTCCGGGGGGCGGGCCTCGTCCTTCTGGCGGTCCTCCTCGTCGCGATCTGGGTCTCAACGTCCCGGCGGAGGCGCCGAAAGATAGAGGAGGAGCTCGGCCGGTCCCTCCGGGACCCGGAGGAGCTGGCCGGGCGCGCGAGCGAGGAGTGAACGGTCCATGGACATCGCGGAGCTCCTGCGGTACGCGGTCGAGAAGGGGGCGAGCGACCTCCACCTGAAGGTGGGGAACGTCCCGTTCGTCCGGATCGACGGCGAGCTGGTCCCCACCTCCTTCCCCGAGCTCACCTCGGCCGACACCCAGGCCTTCGCCGCGGCCCTGATGCCCGATCACAAGGTCCAGGAGTTCGCGCGCCACTCCGAGGCCGACCTCGGCTACACGCTCCCCGGGGTGGGGCGGTTCCGGGTGAACGTCTACCGCCAGCGCGGCCACGTGGGGCTCGCGATCCGGCGGGTCCGGGCCGAGATCCCGACCTTCGAGGAGCTCCGGCTCCCGCCCGTGCTCCGGCAGCTCGCCGACTCCCGGCGGGGGCTGGTCCTGATCACCGGGCCCACCGGGACGGGCAAGACCACGACGATCGCCGCGATGATCGGCCACATCAACCGGACCCGGCGCGCCCACATCATCACGATCGAGGACCCGATCGAGGTGGTGCACGACGACGAGCTCTCGATCGTCGAGCAGCGGGAGGTCGGGCTCGACACCGAGTCCTACGCGGCGGCGCTGAAGCACGTGATCCGCCAGGACCCCGACGTGATCTTCATCGGCGAGATCCGGGACCCGGAGTCGGCGCTGGCCGCGATCCAGGCCGCGGAGACCGGGCACCTGGTGATCTCCACGCTCCACACGATCGACGCCACCGAGACCATCAACCGGATCCTGGACCTGTTCCCGCCCCAGCAGCAGCGGGAGGTCAGGTTCTCCTTCGCCGGAGCCCTCCGGGGGATCGTGTCCCAGCGGCTCGTCCCCAGGGCCGACGGGAAGGGCCGGGTCCCGGCGGTCGAGGTCCTCGTGAACACCGGCCGGGTCTACGAGCGGATCGTGGATCCCGAGTCGACCATCGAGATCTCCGACGTGATCGCCGAGGGCGGCTTCTACGGCATGCAGACGTTCGACCAGGCCCTCGTCGAGCTGGTCCGGGAGGGGATGGTGACGGAGGAGGACGCCCGGCAGGCGGCGACCAACCCCCACGACTTCAACCTGGCCCTCCGCGGCGTGCTCGCCCGGGGGACGCCCCAGCTCACCTGATCCGGATCAGGCCGGTCCGCTCCCGGGAGGGCTCGGGCCCCGTCCGCCGAGCTCGCCGCCCGCCCCAGGGCCCCCGAGCTCGCCGCCCGCCGCGGGGCCCCCGACCTCGCCCGCGGCCCGCATCGCGGCCCGCTCGAAGGGGTGGCGCCGGTAGCCGAACACCGCCGCCAGCAGCAGGTAGGCGGGGATGAACAGCGGCCCCCACGCCCGGTACTGGCGGACGTGGTGGAGCTCGTGCTCGAGCAGGGCACCCTCGAGCGGCCGGGCGGAGACCACCACGTGGCCGACGGTCATCGCGGTCCGGTCGAGCCGGCGGAGGACCCACGTGAGCCCCCGCTCGGCCCGGTCGAAGGCCACCACCCCTCGCACGAGGCGGGGGCGCTGGAACGTGAGCAGGCCCAACACGAGGCCGAGGACCGTGTTCGGGAGCGTCCAGAGGAACCCGAGCGCCCGCGCCACGGCCGCACGGTACACCGGACCCCTCGGCCGGGGCGGCCCGAGGGCCGAGGGTATCCTTCGGGGGTCATGCCCCGACGGACGGAGCCCGAGGTGGGCGCGGCGGTCGAGGTCGACCCCCTTGCCCGGGAGCTCGGCGAGCGCTTCCACGCCGCCGGCCACGAGCTGTACCTCGTGGGCGGCGCGGTCCGCGACCTGTTCCTCGGCCGGGCCCGGGAGGACCAGGAGCTGGACTTCGCCACCGACGCGACGCCGCACGAGACGATCCGCGTCCTGCGGGGGTGGGCGGACGCCCTGTACATGGTCGGGGTGCGGTTCGGGACGGTGGGCGCCCGCAAGGACGGGCGGCGGCTCGAGATCACCACGTTCCGGGAGGAGGTCTACCCCGAGGACCAGCGGAAGCCCGCGGTCACGTTCGCCCGCGATATCCGGACCGACCTCTCCCGGCGCGACTTCACGATCAACGCGATGGCCGTTCGCCTGCCGGAGGGGACCTTCCTCGACCCCTTCGGGGGCCTCCGGGACCTCGCGGCCAAGCGCCTCGATACCCCCCTCGAGCCCGAGGTGTCCTTCGCCGACGATCCGCTGCGGATGCTCCGCGCGGCCCGGTTCGCCTCGCAGCTCGAGGTCGTGCCGGTCCCGCGCGTGGTGGAGGCGATGCGGCGCATGAAGGACCGGATCCGGATCGTCTCCGCGGAGAGGATCCAGGAGGAGCTCAACAAGCTCCTGCTCGGGGCCAAGCCGTCGCGCGGGCTCGAGCTGATCGTCGAGACGGGCCTCGCGGAGGAGTTCCTGCCGGAGCTCCCGGCCCTCAAGCTCGAGCAGGACCCGGTGCACAAGCACAAGGACGTGCTGCGCCACACCTACGCGGTGGTCGAGCGGTGCGAGCCGGACCTCGTGCTGCGCCTGGCGGCGCTCCTGCACGACATCGGGAAGCCGAGGACCCGCCAGATCACGCCCGAGGGGGTCCAGTTCCTCCACCACGACGTGGTCGGGGCCCGCATGGCGCGGGAACGGCTCCGGGCGCTCCGCTACCCGAACGACGTGGTCGAGGACGTGGCCAAGCTGGTCGAGATGCACCTGCGGTTCCACACGTACCGCGCGGGCTGGAGCGACAGCGCCGTCCGCCGGTACGTGCGGGACGCGGGCCCCCTCCTCGACCGGCTGAACCAGCTCACCCGGGCGGACTGCACGACCCGCAACCCGTTCAAGGCCCGGCAGCTCGCGGCGGCCCAGGACGAGCTCGAGGAGCGGATCGCGCGCCTCGCGGAGCAGGAGAACCTCCAGGCGCTGCGGCCCCCGCTCGACGGGCACCAGGTGATGGAGCACCTGGGGATCCCCCCGGGCCCGCTGGTCGGGGAGGCCCTCGACCACCTGATGGAGCTGCGCCTCGAGCGGGGACCGATGAGCGAGGAGGAGGCCCGCGCCGCCCTCGACGCCTGGGCCAGGGAGAAGGGGCTCCGCTAGGGGCGGACCCGCCCCACGAGCCGGTCGAGGGTGGCGGGATCCCCGCGCCAGTGCTCGAGGAGGACGGCGCGGTCGGTCCGGCGGAGCACGGCCCGGAGCACGAGGGCGGCCACGATCGCGTCGTCGAGGGGGCCGGCCAGGGGGACGAACTCCGGCACGAGGTCGATCGGCGACGCCACCCAGGCCACGGCGAGGACCAGGAGGGCCTTGGCCCCGAGCGACACGCGGGGGTCGCGCAGGAGGCCACGGAACAGCAGGAGCAGGTTCGGGAGGAACGCGGCGAGCTCGCGGGCCGCGCTCCGCCGCCCGGCGAGGGCCAGGCCGGCCACGAGCGCGGCCCAGGCCACGAGGGCGACGCCGACCCCGATGAGCGCGCCGCGCACGCGGGCCGCCTCAGCGGATCAGGCCGGCCCGGGACGGCGGCCAGATCACGACGAACGCCTTGCCGATCACGTTCTCGATCGGGACGAACCCCAGGCCGAACCGGGAGTCGTTGGACGCCCCTCGGTTGTCGCCGAGCACGAAGAGCTGCCCCGCGGGCACCTCGACCGGTGCGAACGGGCGGGTGCGCCCGGCGAGGTAGGGTTCGCGCAGGGGCTCGCCGTTCACGAAGACCTTCCCCCGCTTCCCCTCCACGACGTCGCCGGGGAGCCCGATCACGCGCTTCACGAAGTCCTCCTGGGAGGGGCGGGTGAACCCCAGGCCGTCGGTGAACCAGTGGAGCGCGCGGGCGAGCCATCCCTCGGTCGTGGGGCGTGCGTTGGGATCCTCGAACACCACGACGTCGCCGCGCGCGGGGTCGTGGAGGTAGTAGGGGATCTTGTTGACGAGGACCCGGTCGCCGGGGAGGAGGGTCGGCTCCATCGAGCCCGAGGGGATGTAGAAGGCCTGCACGAACAGGGCCTTGACGACGAAGGCGAGGAGGAGCGCGAGCAGGACCAGGCCCGGCAGCTCGCGGAGGAACGCGAGCGGCCCGGGGCGCTCGGCGGGGCGGGCGGGCGCGGACTCGGCCACGGGCCGATGCTACCGGCTGCGGGGCGCCGCCAGGCGGCGGAGCCCGGCTCCGTGCACCGCCAGGAGCGCGAGGCCGGCGGTCACCGCGAGGTTGCCGAGCCAGGCCCCGAGCGCGCCGGCGACCACCGCGACCGCGAGGGCCGAGCCCCGGAGGTCCCGGACGAGGAGCGCGTGGCGGATCCCCGCGTAGGCCAGGAAGCCCGCCAGGCCCCAGACCGGGAGCAAGCCGAGGAGCGCGAGCACGTGGCGCGGGAAGAGCGCTCCCAGGGCGAGGAGCGCCGCGCCCAGGAGGACGTTCATCCCGGCCGTGCGGGCCCCCAGGCGGACGTGCGCGGTGAGGCCGCCCGCGCCGTGGCACATCGGCATCCCGCCGAGGATGCCCGAGAGGACGTTCGCGACCCCCGCCGAGCGACAGACGTTGGACGGCGTGACCCGCCGGGCCCGCGGGCCGAACTCCTCCCGGGCGAGGTCCGAGACCGCCACCACGGCGTTCCCGAAGGTGAGGGGCAGCTGGGGGACCACGAGGAACAGGAAGGCGCGGGCGAAGGCCCCGGCGTCCGGGAGCGACGGCGAGGGGAGGGCCGGCGCCGGACCCCCGAGGTCCGGCCGCGCCGCGAGGAGCGTGGTGAGCAGCCCCGCGCCGAGGAGGGCGAGGGCGCCGCCGTAGCGCCGGCGGTGCGCGGCGAGCGCCACGCCCGCGCCGGTCGCGAGCATCAGCGCGAACGGCCACGGCGAGGGCGGGACCCCGCGGAAGACCTCGGGGGGACGGAGGGCGAGCCGGGCCGCGGCCAGGACGAGGAGGACGCCGACCCCGAGCTGGAGCGCGCGCACCACGGGCTTCGTGAAGAGCCGGGCGACGGCGTCGGCGACGTGGCGGAGGGAGAGCAGGAGGAGGAGGAGCCCGAGCTCGATGCCGGCGGCGTGGATCACCTCGGGGGACGCGAGGCTCGCCACCGCGACCGCGGTCAGCGCCTTGAGCGGCTGGACCGGGAACGGGACCCGGAAGAACAGGCCGGAGCCGAGGACCGTGAGCCCCGCGCAGACGAACACGGCGCCCGGGTCGAGGCCGTTCACGAGGATCAGGGCGGCGGCGAGCGGCACGAGGACGCCGAGGTCCGCGACGGCCCCGGCCGCCTCGCCCAGCCCGACCCTCAAGGCGCCCCCTCCACCCGCCGCGGCGGGCCCCGGCCCCTCGGGTCGCGCACTCACCCCTCGGGCACCTCGACCATCACCGAGGTGGCCTTCACCATCGCCACCGCCCGCATCCCGGGCCGGAGCTTCATCTCGTCCGCCGCCTCCCGCGTGATGAGCGCGAGGATCCGGTGCGGCCCGGCGAGGATCTCCACGGCGGCCATCACCCGGTCCCGCTCGACCCGGGTCACGACGCCCGGGAACCGGTTCCGGGTGGAGAGGGCCGCCGGCTCGGGCTCCCCGCGTCGCTCGGCGAGGATCCGGGCCACCTCCGCGGCAGGAACGAGGCGCTGGCCACCGGGCGTGCGGGTGACCGCGAGCTTGCCGTCCCGCTCCCACCGACGGAGCGTCTCGACCCTCACGCCGAGCAGGGCCGCCGCCTCCCCGATCCGGTACGCCTCCTCCATCCCGCCGGATGGTACAGGTTCCTGCCGGTCGAGCGCTAGGAAAACCTCGAATCGTTCCGTCGAGGGCTCCTCCTCGGCCCCGGAGGAGGTGACGTAGGGGTCAGGTCAACCCTCCAGGAACCGAACCCGCACGGGGCCCGCGGCGGGATCCACCGAGGGGAGCGGGTCGGCCTTCACGCGGATGGAGCGGTTCGGGACGAGACGGCGGACGCGTACGGAAAGGAGCCTCCGCTCGCCCTGGCACACGTCGATCGCTCCGGGGCCCGCGAACCGATCGGCCCGGAGGAGGAAGGCGCCGTGGGGGACCCCCGAGGCCCCAGGGCAGACCGCGTTGGGCGAGACCCAGGTGAGGGGAGGTTCCACCTCGATCGGGATGGGAGTGAAGGGCGATCCGCCCCCCTCCAGGTATCTGCGAACCGCCGCGGCGACGTCCCACCCGCACCTCGAGGCGACGTCGGCGGGCTCCGCCGCGTGAACGAGGTTCCCGACCGCGAAGACCCCCGGGCGCGACGTCCGGCCTGTGTCGTCGATCCTCGGCCCCCGCGTCCCGGGGTCGAGGGCGAGCCCGCCGAGGCGGACGAGCTCGTACTCGGGGATCCAGTCCCCGGTGAAGACGACCGCGTCGCAGGGGATCCGTGTGAGGTTCCCGCGGTCCAGGTCCGTCACCTCCACGGCCTCGACGCGGCGGGAACCGACGATCCGGGTGACCCTGGCCCCCGTGAGGATCGGCACTCCCATCCGTACCGCGGTCGCCAGGCGGAGTGGCAGGGACGTCTGATCGCGCTCGTGCTCGGTCACCATCGCGACGGCCCGTGCTCCCGCACGTCGGAGCGTGAGGAGCGCGGAGAAGCTCACATGTTCGGCGCCCACGACCACCGCTCGCTGCCCCACGGGGAGTCCTCCGAGGAAGACCGCGCGCTGGAGGGAACCCGTGGTGAACACGCCGAGGGGTCGGTCGCCCGGCACGAGCCTGGCGGATCGAGGCCGCTCGCGGCATCCCTGGGCGAGGATCACGGCGCCCGCCTCGAACTCCCACAGGCCGTCGGGCCTGATCGCCCGCAGGGTGGTGGGGCCGCACCAGTCCGTGACGCTCGTCTCCGCCAGCACCTCGGCCCCGGCTCGCTCGGCGGCGGCGAGCCACGCGCGCGCGTACCGCGGCCCCGACAGGACGCGACGGAGGTCCCGCAGGCCGAACCCGGTGTGGTGGGTGTGGCGGGGGATCCCCCCCGGCTCGCGGTCGCGGTCCACCACGAGGACCTCGCCGAGCCCGAGGCGGCGAACGGCGGCCGCCGCGGCAAGGCCCGACGGCCCGGCTCCGACCACGAGCACGTCCACCGACCGCCGCCTCACCTGTTGTCCTCCAGGGGACCCGGGGCTGGCGGGTCGGCCAGGCCCAGGAGCGTGGCCGGGGCCGTGCCGCTCGCTTCCACGAGCAGGCGCGTGACCTCTTCCGCGCAGAAGAACCCCTGGCACCGCCCGAACAGCGCCCGGGTCCTGCGGCGGAGGCCGTCGAGGGAGCGGGCCGGGATCGGCGCCCGGCACGCGGCCAGGATCTCAGCACGGGACACTCGCTCGCAGTGACAGACGATACGCCCGTGGTCGGGGTCGGCGGCGATCGCGGCGTCGTCCTCGTGGGGTCGGCGTGCCGACTCGCCGACCGGGGGCATGCGCACGGGTCGGAAGGAGCGCTTGAGCCGCAGGGCGAGACCCGCATCCTCGAGGCGCTCGCGGACGTGCTCGGCGATGCCGAGGCAGGCCGAGAGGCCGGTGGAACGGATGCCACCGACGCACGCGTACCGTTCTCCCGGGTAGACCTCGATCCGGTAGTCGCGGATCTCGGTGGCGGCCCGGAGCCCGGCGTAGGTGGCGGTGACCTCCTCATCGAGGAGCGGGGGCAGGATCCGCCTCCCCGCCTCCAGCAGCCGGGCGATCCCGGCCGCGGTTGTGGCGGTGGCCGTCTTGTCGTCCACGTCCTCCGCGGTCGGGCCGAGGAGGACGTTGCCGAAGACCGTCGGGGCGACCAGGACGCCTTTCGTGCGCTGGGTCGGGACCGGGAGGATGACGTGGGACAGCAGGCGGCGCGCGAGCTTGTCGAACACGATCAGCTCGCCCCGACGCGGGACGATGGTGAAGGTCTCGTGCCCGAACAGTCGGTCGACCTCGTCCGCGTGGAGCCCGGCGGCGTTCACGACCCAGGCGGCCGCGAGGTCGCCGCGCGGGGTCGTCAGCACGTGGAGAGCCCCCTCCCGGCGGGCGGCCTGCACGGGCGCCCGGAGGAACAGCGATGCCCCGTTCAAAACTGCCTCGGAGGCGAGGGCGAGGGGGGTCGTGAACGGGCACAGGATGCCCTCGTCCGGGACCTCGATGGCCCCGCGGGCCCCGGGGCCGAGGTGAGGCTCCCGGCGGGCGAGCTCCTGCGCGCTCAGGCGACGGGTCCGGAGGTACCCATTGGCCCGGGCCCGGGTCTCCACCTCGGGGAGGAGGGCGAGCTCGTCCTCGTTCCAGGCCACGAGGAGGGCACCGGTCTTCTCGAAGGGGACGCCGGCCTCGGCGGCGTAGCGCTCGAGGAGGGGGTGGGACCGGCGAAGGAGCGCGGCCTCCAGGCTCCCGGGTTGAGCGTCGAACCCGGTGTGCCAGATCGCGGTGTTCGCCTTGCTGGTTCCGGTGCCGACATCGTCGGCGCCCTCGAGGATCGCGATGCGCAACTCGTAGCGGCAGAGCTCGCGGGCCACGGCCGCGCCCACCACCCCGGCCCCGATCACCGCTACGTCGTAGGGGCCGGCCGGCATCCGCTTAGCCGTGGAGGTCCATGGTCGCCTCGACCGCCGCCCGCCAGGCCCGGAGGCGAGCCTCGGCCTCGTCCAGGGAGCAAGCCGGTTCGTACACCGCGGCCGGCCGCCACCCGCCGGTCGCCTCCCGGGCGTCCCGCGCCCACCCCATGCCCAGCCGGGCGAAGGCCGCGACGCCGAGGGCGGTCGCGTTGGGCGAAGGGTAGACCTCGACCGGCGCCTGGAGCAGGTCGGCCTGGGTCTGCATCAGGGTGCGCGAGCGCGTGAGCCCGCCGTCCACGCGGAGCCGGGCGAGGGGGGAACCCAGGTCCTCGGCTACAGCCCGGGCGAGCCATGCCACGCTCGCGGCCACGCCCTCGATGAACGCCCGCACCAGGTGAGCCCGCGTGGTCGCGAGCGAGAGCCCCGTGAACGCTCCATGGGCCTCGGGTCGCCAGAACGGGGCCCCGAGCCCGGCGAGGCCCGGGACGAAGGCAGCGCCTTCGGGGGTGGGGACCGACCCGCCCAGGCGGTCCAGGTCCGTCGGGTCGTGGATGAGGCCGACCTCGGCGAGCCAGCCGACCGCCGAACCCGCCGAGAACACCTGGCCGTCGAGGCAGTACGTCGTGCGGTCCAGCCGCCACGCGACGCATGAGACCAGGCCCGCGCGCGAACGGCGGGCGGCCGTCCCCACCGTGGCCAGGAGGAACGCGCCGGTCCCGTAGGTGCACTTGGCCTCGCCGGGCTCCAGGCACGCTTCCGCGAACAGGGCGGCCTGCTGGTCCACGGCGAGCCCTGCCACCGGGATGGGCCGGTTCCCGAACGCGCCGGTCTCGCCGACCAGGCCAGCGCAGGGCAGGATCTCGGGGAGGGTTTCGGGGTCGACCCCGAAGAGCTCGCAGGCCCGGGGCGACCACTCCACGAGGTCCAGGTCGAGGAGGAGGGTTCGGGAGGCGGTGGCGGCGTCGGTCACCGCCCGCCCGGTGAGCCGGTTGAGGAGCCACGCGTCGGTCGTCGTGACCACGCCCTCGGTCGTGCGGTGCTCGCGCAGCCACGCGATCTTCGGCGCCGAGAAGTAGGGGTCGAGGGGGAGCCCGGTCATCTCGCGGAGCTCCTCCGCGTGCGCCCCGAGCCGACGGCAGACGTCCGCGGCTCGTCCGTCCTGCCAGCTGATCGCCGCGGAGAGCGGGCGGCCGGTCCGCGGATCCCACGCGAGGACGGTCTCGCCCTGGTTGGCGAGGCCGAGGGCCTCCACCGGAGCGCCGGCCTCTTCGAGCGCCTTCCCGCCGGCCTCTACGACCGAGTCCCACAGCTCCTCGGGGTCCTGCTCGACGCCGCCGTCCGGGGTCGCGCGGGGCCGGACGGGCGCCTCGGCCTCCGCGAGGACCCTTCCTTCGTCGGAGACGACGAGGGCCTTGGTGGCGGAGGTTCCCTGGTCGATCGCGAGTACGTTCACGGCTCGCGCCCGCCCTCCTCCCACCCGGTCACGTGATCTCCTCCACGACCCGGTACCAGCGGACCCGGCGACCGACCCGGCTCCGCAGCCGCCAACGGGCCGACTTGGGGGCGGCCTCCATCCGGCCCCTGAGCTCCCCGATCCGCTCCGCGACCAAGGCGCGGGCGTCCTCGCGCATCGGCGTCCTCGCGGCGAGCACGAGCGCGTCCGCGAGGAAGTCGGTCGCGGTCGTGTAGAGGCCCCAGTCGTCCGCAGCGAGGCCGACGATCCGGTCGACCTCGATCGCCCCGTGGTCCCGCTCGCGCAGCTCGTGGTTGAGGAGGAGCAGGAAGAGGTCGATCACGTCCTTCTCGTTCCGCTCGACGATCTGGAGCTTCTGGAGCGCGAGGTCCGCGGGCGCGAGGGTCCGAGGAACGAGCTCCAGGCGGCCGCGGAGGTCGATCTCGTGGCAGAACTCGAGCCGCTCGAAGACCAGGTCCACGTGGAACCCGGCCGGGTGGTGGTAGATACGGCGAACCGTCCCGAACTGGGTGTTGACCGCCTGGTCCGGCTCGTACCCCAGTTCCCGGAACAGCGTGTCCAGGGCCCGTACCTCCCGGAGCCTCCCGACGACGTCCAGGTCTGCGTAGCGCCGGCTCCCGGCGTCGAGGCCCCCGAGGTCGCGGGACCGATCCCTTATCGCCATGCCCCCCATGAGCCGCAGGGCCGTTCCGCGTCGCTCCGCCTCCTCGAGGATCGCGTCCGCGAAGGGGCGGAGCTCCTCGTAGGAGAACGGGGGCACGGGTCCGCCGCTCATCCGCTGATCAGGAGGTAGCCCTTCACCCGGCGGGGTTCGAGGTTCACGATCGCCGCCTTGAGGATCCCCTCGGCGTACTCCGAACCGGGGTTCAGGGCCAGGGTGCGGCCGATCTGGTGGGACCCGCGGGCTTCGTGGATGTGGCCGTGGAGGGAGAGGAGCGGCTGGAGCTGCTCGATCCCCTCCCGGATCGCGGCCGAGCCCGCCGAGGTCGTCACGACCTGTCCGCCCTGGTGCACGATCTCCAGCCGCTCGTTCAGCGCCGGGCACTGGTCGATCTTGGTGTTCCGGGGCGGGCAGTGGAAGTTGAGGATCGCTGTGTCGGGGTCCCGGACCTTCGACAGGAGCTCGCCCACGACCCGGTACATGTGCTCCTCGGGGTAATCCCTCGGGCACTCCCACGGGGTCATCGAGGTGTCCCCGAGCGAGACCAGCTCGTGGTGCTCGTCGATCTCGACGACGCGGTGGTCGACCATCCGCGCGTAGCCCGCGGCCTCGAGCACCGGATCGACCGACGGATCGTCGTCGTTCCCCGGGATCACCCAGAGCGGGGCGCCCAGCGGCTCGAGGTGCTCACCCGCGAGGTCCAGCCACTCCCGCAGCCGGGCGTTCATCTTCTCGACGAAGAGCCGACGGAGGCCCTCGGGGTCCGCGTCGAGGGCCCGGGCCTCGTCCGGGGTGCAGACGTGGTCGTAGAAGCCGACCGTGCCGATCTTCTCCCGCAGGGCCCGGAGCTCTGCCTCCGTCTCCACCTCCTCGCGGTTCCCGAACAGCCAGGCCTCGTGGCGCCCGTCGACCTTCACGATCGGGACGATCGCCTTGCCGGTGAGGTCGCCGCCCACGATCACGTGCTGGACCCGGTGGAGCTTGGCCGCCGTGAGCAGCTTGCGGAAGGCGGCGTTCGAGCCGTGCAGGTCCGCGGTGAACAGCAGCCGGATCCAGCCGGCCCCGGGGCGGTCGGAGCGCGGCGTGAAGAAGCGCTTCACCGCGACCGCCTCCCGGCACGCGCCGAGGCGCTCACGCCGGCGGGATCTCCTGGAACGTGGCCATGATGTCGATCCCCTCGCGGCTCATCCGGTACCACCGGGCCACGAGGAACACCGCGACGCCGGCCGCGACGATGACCGCGAACGTGAGGAGCACGGTGTCGACGTTCTCCCCGAGCCCCACCGCCGGGTAGATGAAGACCGACGCCACGAGCCACAGCACGAACAGCAGCGTCCCGATCCCCACGAGCGTCATCGTGGGGATGCCGGCGACCATCGAGCGGACATGTCCGGCGCCCGCCTCCCACAGCTCGCGCTTGCGGTACGGGTAGACGATCGCGGCGATGATCGGAACCACCATCGTGATCGCGGCGTAGAAGACGAAGTTGAACTGCACGAACAGGACCGAGTAGTAGGCCGAGGCCAGGACCCCCAGCTCGGCCAGGATGGCAACGAGGAGCACCGCGACCCGAGGGCTGCCGGTCTCCGGATGCACGTACGCGAGCTTCTCCGGGACGATCCGGTCGAAGGCCCAGGCGAAGATGATCCGCGAGCAGTAGAAGAAGTAGGTCTGGGCCAGGTTGATCAGCGTGTAGATGAAGCCGACCGCCATGATCAGGAAGAACAAGACGTTCGGCTGCATCATCGATGCGTAGAAGGTTACGAAGGGGAACGTGTCGAACCCCTCGGGCCCCACCGTGTAGAGGTAGCCCTGGGCGGCGATCCAGTCCTGAGGCACGTGCCGGAGGAGGAGGAACGCCCCGAGGGCGAACACGAACCATGTCGTGAACAGCGATCCCCATGCGCCCCACAGCAGCGTCCGGGGGGCCTCCTTGACCTCGCCGGCGAAGAAGGTGGGGATGTAGTACCCGTAGAAGACCCAGAACCCCATGATCAGCCCGGCGAGGGTCGTCGTGCCGAAGCCCCGGGTGAACTCGATCCCGTTCTCGCGGGCCACGGGGAGGACCCGGTCGAAGGGGCCGTTCGGGACGAAACGGTCCCAGTTCGCGACGAACGTCTCCCGGCTCCCGGTGGCGAACGACAGCAGGATCACCGCCCAGGCCACGAGGCCCAGGACCAGCCCCAGGCCCAGGACCTTCACCACGGTCCGGGTCGGGAACATGAGGGACCAAAGCGTGACCAGCACGCCGATCGTGCCGATCACCACGATCCCCGTGGGGGTCCCCGACCACTCGGCGAACCGCACCGCCCAAGCCTGGTCGTAGAGGATCCCGCTGGCCTGGAGGAAGGCGGGGAGCGCCACCGTCGGGATCCAGGCGATCAGAGCGCCGGCCACGAGCCCGCTGAACAGCACGAGCGCGAAGCTCGCGGGGAACGCGAGCAGCGGGTGGAGCGTTCGGCTCGCGAGCGTGTAATCCGCTCCCGCCCTCGGCGCCGCCGCGCCGATCTGCGAGTACGTGTAGGCGTGCATCGCGCAGAACAGCGCGGAGACCGTGAGGATCCCGATGATGCTCGCCCCGGGCCACAGCGACGGGACCCACTGGAACGTGATGATGCCCGAGGACGAGAGCGAGATGCAGTGGACCCCGAACGCCAGGGCGCCCCACACCCCGATCGTCCTGATCAGGCCCGACGTCTTGCGGACGAACAACCGCGGCGTCGGCGCGGCCACCTCTGCCATGGCTCCCCCCTCCTTGCCGGCGACCTCCTTACAGCTTCAGCTCCGTCACGAAGCGGCTCCGATCACCCCGGTAGAGGTCCCTGGCGTGCTCCACCGCCCTCCCCGCGCGGTCCCAGGCGGTCCGCTCGACGAGCATGAGCGGCGACCCCACGGGGACCCGGAGGAGGGCGGCCTCCGCCCGCTCCGCGACGACCGGCTCGAGCGACTGGACGGCGCGGACGGGCCGCGCGTCGAAGCGGCGGTCCATCAGCCGGTAGATCGAGGATCGCTCGAGGTCGAGGTCGAGGAGGCCGGGGACGATGGCCGCGGGGAAGTACGAGGTCTCGAGCACGATCGGCTGGTCGTTGGCCGACCGGACCCGGACCACCTTGTAGACCGGCTCCCCCAGTCGGACGTGGAGGATCTGGGCGATGGCGGCGGACGCCGGCAGCTCCTCCCTCGCGATGCACCGGGAAACGGGGAAGACCCCCTGGCCCACCATCTGTTCGAAGAACCCCCGGAGCACCGTCGCATCCTGCCGCAGCTTGGGCGCGGCAACGAACGTGCCCCGGCCCTGCTGGCGGACGATCAACCCGCGGTGCTCGAGGCGGGTGAGGGCCTGCCGGACCGTCATGCGGGAGACGCCCAGGCGGCGAGCGAGGTCCCGCTCGCCGGGGAGGCGGGTCCCCGTTGGGAAGTCCCCCGACTCGATCCGGTCGGCGAGCTCCTCCTCGATCTCGAGGTAGGCCGCCACCCCCGAGCGCTCTCCCGCGCGGGGCGGGGCGGCCCGGAATGAAACGTCGGACCCGGCGACGGCCCGCCGGGTGCTGGTATAGACCATTGCGGTCGGTTTCTAGACCGGCGGACCTCCGGGCGTCAAGACCTCTCGGTCCGGCGAGCCCCCAGGGCGAGGAGCGAGAGGCTGGCGGCCATCCACGCGGCCGGCCAGAGGAACGCGGCGCCCGGCGCGACCGCGGTCCAGAGCAGGCCGGTGACGCCGCTCGCGACGAGGTTCCCGAGGCTCTGGGCGGCGCCCAGGACCCCGAACGCGCTGCCCTGGAGGGGCGGCGGCGCGAGGCGGGCGACGGCCGCGTGCTCGGCGGTCTCCACGCAGCCGATCCCCACCCCCGCCAGGACGAAGGCGGCCGCGAGGACGAGCCCGTCGCCGGCGGCGGCGAACGCGAGGTACGCGAGGAGGAACAGCCAGACGCCGAGGGCGAACGCGAGGCGCGGGCCCCGGCGGTCGGCCAGCCGCCCGGCGGGGACCGACGCCAGGGTCGCCGCGAGGTTGTAGGCGGTGTAGAGGACCAGGGACAGGGCCGCCGCCCCGCGGGGGCCACGCCCGGGCGCGAGGACCTCGGTGGCCCGGAGGATGAGGAGCGTGGCCGCCACGTTCCCCACCTCGAACGCCGCGATGGCGACCATCGTGCGCCCCAGGCTCCCGCGGAGCACGGCGCGCACGCGGGGACGGACCTGTCGAGCCGGCCGCCGGGGCGCATCGCCCCGCGCCCGGATGTGCCGGACCGCGTCGAACACCGCGGCCGCCGCGAGGAGCCCCGGCACGGCCGAGGCGAGGATCGCCCCCCGGACCCCGAGGGCGGCGACGAGCGCGACCCCGAGGAGCGGACCCGCGATCGCCCCGAGGTTGTCCATGGCTCGCTCGAAGCCGTAGGCCCGACCGTAGGCACCGGGCGTCGCGGCCTCGGCCAGGAGGGCGTTGCGGGCGGGGGTCCGCAGGCCCCGGGCGGCCCAGGCGCCTCCGCGGAGGACGCCGACCTGCCAGGGCGCCCCCGCCGCGCCGATCAGGCCGGAGAGGACGGCGGTGGTGGCGTAGCTCCCGACCGCCGTGGCCCGCCGGCGGGACGGGTCGTCGGCGAGGGCGCCGCCCGCGAGCTTGGCGGCTCCCGCGAGCGCGTCGGCGGCCCCCTCCACCAACCCGAGGGCGGCGGCCGGGGCACCCAGGGTCCCCACGAGGAACGAGGGGAGGAGCGCGGTGGGCACCTCGTGCCCCAGGTCGGAGAGGAAGCTCGCCAGGCCGATCCCGAGGACGCCACGGGTGAGCCACGTGCGGGGCCCGGTCGCCGCGACCGATCGCCCCTCCGCGCCGCCCGTCGGGCGACCGCCCTCGTCCTCAGACGGCGAACCGGACATGGATCACGTCGCCCTCCCGCACCTCGTAGTCCCTGCCCTCCACGCGGACCAGGCCGCGGTGCTTCGCCGCGTCCCACCCACCGGCGGCCACGAGGTCGTCGAAGGAGACGACCTCGGCCCGGATGAAGCCGCGCTCCAGGTCGGAGTGGATCACGCCCGCCGCCTCCGGCGCCTTCGCGCCCCGGCGGACCTCCCACGCCCGGGCCTCGTCCGGGTTGAAGGTGAGGAACGTGATGAGGTCGAGGGCCCGGTAGCAGGCCCGGATCACCCGCTCGAGCCCAGGCTCGGTCACGCCGAAGCCCTCGAGGAGGGCCCGGGCCTCGTCCTCGGGCATCCCGGCGGTCTCGGCCTCCAGCGCCGCCCACACCCCGATCGTCCCCTCGGGGAGGCCCGGAGGGACCTGGGCGCCCTCCTCCAGGTTGGCCACGACCACCTCCGGCTTGAGCGTGAGGGGGGCGACCGCCCGAAGGTGGCGGCGGGTGTCCTCGTCGAGGGCGGCGTCGCGGAGCGGGATCTCGGCCGCGAGGGCCTCGCGGGCCCGCTCGAGCGCGGCCACCTCCTCGGCCGGCGAGCGCCCGCCGCGCGCCCGCTTCCGCGCGCCCTCCAGGGCCGACTCCACGACGGCCAGATCGGCGAGGAGCAGCTCGGTGCGGACCTCGGCGAGCTCCTTCGGCGGGTCCGCGTCGGGCCCGAAGGCCCGCACCACGACGCACAGGGCGTCGACCTGGCGGAGCCGCGCGATCCCCTGGGCCGACGACGTCCCCCCCGGCACGTCGACGAACCGCACCTGCGCGGGGACGATCCTGGCCGACCCCTCGAGCCGGGCGAGGACCTCGAGCCGCTGGTCGGGGACCGGCACGACGGCCTGGTTCGCCCGGCCCCCGGCCGCGCCGTGGCGGGTGAGCGCGGTGAAGAGCGTGGTCTTCCCCGAGTGGGGGACCCCGACGAGGCCGATGTCCTTCACGCCGGGGCCAGTGTAGGGACCGGCGGGTTCCCGGGGGGGCGGACGGCCTCTCGCTCCCCGCGGGGGCGGGCGACCCGGGCATCCCCGAGGAGCGAGCCCGCCCTATCCCCCGGTCCCTCCCCGGGTGTACGCTGCGGGAGCCCGCACGGCGGAGGAGGAGGCAGTGGCTCGAGGAGGAGGGCCCTGCGAGCTGCCGTCGCGATGGGTCCGGGTCCGCGCGCCCCCCCGCTCCTGCGCCCCCGGAGGTGCCCGCCGAACCCCGAGGAGGGACCATGCCGAAGTACGTGAGCCTGATCAGCTGGACCGAGCAGGGCATCAAGACCTTCCGGGACACCGTGAACCGCGCGAACGACGCCGCGCGGTTCGCCGAGAAGATGGGTGGGAAGCTCGAGCGGATCCTCTGGACCCTCGGGCCCTACGACGTCGTGACGATCACGGAGTTCCCCGACGACGAGACCGGGACGGCGTTCCTGCTCGCGCTCGGCTCGCAGGGCAACGTGCGGACGACGACGCTCCGCGCGTTCGAGCCCGAGGAGATGGAGCGGATCATCTCGAAGGCCGGCTGAGCGGTCGCAAGGGGAGGGCGGGGCTCCGGCCCCGCCCTCCGTCGCCCCGGCGCGGGGCCCGCCGCTAGGCGGCCTTCGTCTCCCAGAAGATCTTGGCGATCTCGTCGATCGCGTCCAGGAGCCGCTGGCCCTGCGCGGGGTCCTGGGACTTCTTCGCCTCGCCCGCCTCCTTCGTGGCCTTCCAGAACAGCTCGTGGAGCTGCGGGTACTTCTCGAGGTGCTCGGGCTTGAAGTAGTCGGTCCAGAGCACCCAGAGGTGCTCCTTCACCATGTTCGCGCGCTGCTCCTTGATGATCAGGCACCGCGCGCGGTAGTCCTCGACGGTCTCCGAGGGCTTCTTGAACTTCTCGGGGTCCTGGTAGCGCTCCTGGATCGCCTTCACCGACTCGGCCTCGATCCTGGCCTGGGCGGGGTCGTAGACGCCGCACGGGAGGTCGCAGTGGGCGTGGACGACCCGCTTCGGGCGGAGAGAAGCTACGAGCGTGTCGAGCATGGCCCCTCCTTCCGATCGTCCGTTGCCCACAACCTATCACCGGGCTCGCGGGCGTCGGAAGGCGGGATGGTGGGCCGCCGTCGGCCTCGCCGCGCTGGCCGGCGCGACCTGGCTCCGGTGGCGCCCGTTCCGGTTCGAGGTCGCCGGGGACAGCATGTCGCCGGCCCTCCGGGACGGCGAGTGGGGCGTCGCGGTGGCCGGCCGGCCGCGGCGGGGCGACGTGGTCGTGGTGGAGGATCCGCGCCGGCCGGGGTTCGAGCTGGTGAAGCGGGTGACGGCGGCCCCCGGGGACGTCGGTCCGGACGGCGCCCTCCTCGACGGCCGGTACTGGGTGGAGGGGGACCGGGCGGAGGCCTCCACGGACTCCCGGACGTTCGGCCCCGTGGAGCCGGGGTCGATCAAGGGCCGGGTCGTGGCGGTGTGGTGGCCCCGACCGAGGCTCCTGCGGGCCGGCGGCCGGGGGACGAAGGGGACCGGGAGCGTTCCGCGACGGGCGGCAGGCCCGATAGGGTCGGCGTGAGACGACCGAGGAGGGAGCGACCGTGGCGCGCGTGCTGATCCTGGGCGGGGGGTTCGGCGGGGTGTCGGCGGCGCATCACCTCCGCCGCCTGGCGCCCGACCACGAGGTGGTCCTGATCGACGCCGGGACCCGTTTCATGATGGGGTTCCGGAAGACCGACGAGCTGGTCGGCCGGGAGACGATGGCCGCCGGCAGCCGTCCGCTGGCGGCGCTCGAGGGCGGGAACGTCACCGTCCGCCGCGGCCACATCACCCGCGTGGACCCCGCCGGGAGGGCCGCGGAGGTCGACGGGGAGCGGCTCGAGGGCGAGGCCATGGTCGTGGCCCTCGGCGCGGAGACCGTGCCCGGCGCCGTGCCGGGCCTCGCCGAGAACGGGCTGAACGCCTACGACCCCGCGGTGGTTCCCCGGGCCGCCGAGGCCCTGGCGGCGATGGCCGGGGGGCGGCTGGTGATCGGGATCTTCGGCGCGCCCTACACCTGCCCGCCGGCCCCGTACGAGCTGGCCCTCCTGGCGAAGGAGGCCGCCGAGGCCCGGGGCGTCGCGCTCGACGTCACGGTGTTCACCCCCCAACCGATGTCCCTGCCCGTCCTCGGCCCCGCCGGCTGCCAGGTGGTCGAGGGGCGCCTGGCCCGCCGGGGCATCTCGTTCCGGCCCAACACGAGGGCCGAGCGGGTCGACCCGGGCGAGGTCGTGGTCGAGGGCGGCGGGGGGATCCCCTTCGACCTCCTCCTGGCCATCCCGCCGCACCGGGTGCCGCCGCTCCTGGTCGAGGCGGGGCTGGCCGAGGAGGGCGGCTGGGTGGAGGTGGAGCCGAGCACGCTGGAGACGCGGTTCGAGGGCGTGTTCGCGGTGGGCGACTGCGTGGGCATCGCGCTGTCGACCGGGATGCCCATGCCGAAGGCCGGGGTCCTCGCCGCCGAGGAGGGCCGGGTGGCGGCGGAGCGGATCGCGGCCCGGCTGGCGGGGAACGAGCCGGAGGCCACCTTCGACGGCCGCGGGGAGTGCTACCTCGAGGTGGGCGGCGGCGAGGCGATGGTCGTGCGCGGGCGGTTCCTGGCCGAGCCCGGGCCGCAGGTCGAGCTCGTCCCGGCATCCGCGGCGAACCTCGAGGAGAAGCGGCGTTCCGAGCGCGACCGGCTCGACGAGTGGTTCGGCCCGGCCGCCTAGGCGTGGCTGCGGCCCGGCTCCCGCTTGCGGTCTTTCCCATGGGAGGGGTAGGATTTGCAGTTGCGATGATCAGGACGCGGTGCCGCGGTCTCGTGGGGATCATGATCCCCTGCCGGTGCTGCTGTCCCGGGGTGCCGGGCGGCGCCTGCGCCTAGCCGCCCGCACGGCACCCACCCCCGACCGGATCCCATCGTTCCTCTCAGGAGGCCCGTGCCATGGATGCTTCCACCGCGATCGAGAGCACCCGCCACGACGTCGGCGAGCCGGCGTCGAGGTCCATCGACGCCCGCGGGCAGTCCTGCCCCGGGCCGCTCGTGACGCTCGCCCGCGCGCTCAAGGACGTCCCCGCCGGCGAGGTCGTCGAGCTGCTGGCCACCGACCCCGGTTCCTGGTCCGACGTTCCGGCCTGGGCCCGGCTCACCGGGAACGAGCTGCTCGAGCGGGAGCGGGGCGGGGACGGCGTCTTCCGCTACCGCATCCGGAAGGTGTGAGGTGGGACGATGGGCGAGGGCAACGGGAAGCCGAGCAAGATCACGATCATCGCCTGGTCCGGCGACCTCGACCGGATCTGGCCGACGCTGATCCTCGCGACCACCGCGGTCGCCTCGGGGATGCAGGCCACGGTGTTCTTCACCTTCTGGGGGCTGTTCGCGCTGGTGAAGCCGGAGCACGCGAGGAAGACCGGGTTCAACTGGATGCAGAAGATGCTCGCGATCTACAACCCGGGGAGCGTGCGGAAGGCCAAGCTCTCCAAGATGAACTTCGCCGGGATCGGCCCGAAGATGCTCGCCAAGCTGGCCCGGGACTACAAGACCCCCCACCCCACGGAGCTCCTGGAGATGGCCCGGGACATGGGCGTGAACCTCGTGCCGTGCCAGATGACGATGGACATGCTCGGCCTCAAGCGGGAGCACCTGCTGGACGGCCTCCCGGAGCCCATCGGGGCGGCCACGGCCCTCCTGGAGATGAAGGAGGCCGACATCCAGCTCTTCATCTGAGCGGGGCCACGTCCCCGGCCCGCGGAGCGGCTCCGGCCCCGGTCGCCCGTGGTCCCTGGGGGCCGGTCAGCGCCCGGTGGCCGAGAAGTGCATGTAGTCCTTGAGCGTGCGCCAGCGGCCGCCCCACTCCCAGCCGATCGCGTCGAAGGCCTCCACCACCGCGTCGCCCTCGTGGATCATCCCGGGGCGGTCGAGGCTCCGGTCCCGGTAGGGCCTCGCGGCCCGCCGGAGCACCGAGCCGTCGGGCCGCACGTAGGGGTTCTGCAGGGGGTTGATATCGATCGCGAGGCCGTAGGCGTGCTGGGACCACGAGGTCCCGTCGGTCACCGGGCGGCAGTTGAAGCCCGAGGTGACGTTCCGGGTGTCGTCCCAGGTCTCGCTGCGCGGGAGGTCCCGGAACCGGCGGGGGAGCGCCACCCGCTTGATCGGGAACCCGGCTCGGAACAGGCGGCGGAACACCCACCGGACGTCCTCGGCCACGGCCTCGTGGACCACGATGGGCCCGACGCGCCGCCGGCCGTCGAAGCCCCGGTAGGCCACGGTCAGCCAGCGGAGGTCGTCGAGGGGCACCGGGCAGCCCGGCCGCCAGTTCCGGGGGACCAGGGCGCGGCGGAGCTCCCCCCGGATCGGGGAGATCGTCCAGGGACGGGTGGGGCCGACCTCCGGGAGGAGGGGGACCCCGGGCCCCTCCGGCGAGGTGGAGGACGACCCGGCCGCCGGGGTCGAGCTCGGGAGGGGGCTCCCCCGGCGGGCCTCGGCGGCGGCTCCGGGCGCTGCGGACCGCGCCCCGGCGGCCCCGGCTCGGGCGATCCCGGCCCCGGCGGCCCCGGCGGCTCCCATCCCCCCGGCCGGCTCGGAGCAGGCGGCGAGCGCGACGGCCGCCGCCACGCACGCCCCGACCGCCATCCGCCGTCCGCGCATCCGCACGACCCGACCCACGCGGCGTCCCTCCGGTTCCATCCTGCCCCGTGGGAGGGCCGGGCCGCGACCCCTGGTCAGGCGCGCTCGGCGTCGAGGCGCCAGGCGCCGTCGGGCTCCGCCCGGGAGACGTCGATCACGGTGCCGTCGGCGAGCCGGAGCGTGAAGCAGCGGCGCCGGAGCCCGTCCCGCTCCTCGAGCCAGGTCCGCTCCACCTCCACGGGCTCCTCCACGCCGCCCCAGACCACGGCCCTCGGCCACTCCTCGGCCCGGGCTCCCTCGTAGAACCGGAGGACGATCTCGGGGACCCGGCCCACCCACAGCGGCAGCACCGGGGACCAGAGCACGAAGCCCGCCCCGATCGCCGCCACCGAGCCGCGCAGCCCGAGGGCAGGGAGGAGCGGGATCGCCGCGATCGCCGCGAGGAGCCGCACGACGTTGTAGGCCACGTCGTACACGGCGAACACCCGCCCCCGGAAGGCGTCGGGGACCGCCTCCTGGACCATCGTGTCGACCGGGACCTTCTTCCAGGCGAACGTGAGCCCGACCACGAAGCTCGCGAGCAGGACGGTCGGGCCGGTGATCCGGAGCGAGACCGCGGCCACGCTCGCTCCCCCGAGGAGGAACGCGCCGGCCACGATCCACTCCTTCCGGAAGCGCTCCTCGAGCTTCCCGACGGTGAGGATGCCGAGGAACACGCCGGCGCCGCCCGCCCCGATCAGCCAGGAGAACGACCCCACCCCCTCCCGGAACATGTCCCGGAACACGAACAGCGAGAACACGAGCACGACGCCCTGGCCGAACTGGTCCACGGCGATCGACGTGATGGGGCCGACCGCCCGGGGCGCGCGGACCAGGTGGGCGATCCCCTCGCGGAACTCCCGGGCCACCCGGACGAGCTCGTGCCCGAGGGGCGCCGCCGGCAAGGCGTGGGGCACGAGGTCCGAACGGATCCGCGCGGCGAGGCCCGACGCGAGGAGCCAGAGCCCCCCGGCGGCCGCGATCACCGGGACCGTGCCGAGCGCGTCGGCGAGGAGGCCGCCCGCGAAGACCCCGGCGAGGAGCGAGACCGTCCCCCCGACGGTGGCGAGGGAGTTGGCCACGAGGAGGTCCTCGGTGGGGACCAGCCGCGGGACCACGGCCTGGGCGGTGGCGAGGAAGAACCGGTTCACCGAGAGCACCCAGAGGGCGCCGGCGTAGAACGGCAGCGCCGACGCCTCGGGGTCGAACAGCACGAGGGGCGCCGCGGCCGCCCGGAGCCAGGGGGCGGCGACGAGGATCCGCCGCCGGGGCCAGCGGTCGATGAACACCCCGGTGAACGGGCCGATCACGGAGAACGGGAGGGAGACGAGGGCGGTGGCCTTGGCGAAGCCGACCGCCGTCGTCTGCCGCTCCGGCGCGAAGATCACCGAGGCCACCAGCGAGGCCTGGAACAGCCCGTCGCCGAACTGGCTCGCGAGGCGCATCAGCAACAGCCGGCGGAAGTCCGGGCTGCGGACGGCCTCCCGGGCCCGGTCGAGCGATCCCCTCACGGGCCGATGGTAGGGGAGCCGGGCCCGGCCGCCCCTCGGGCCAGGGGGCGGGCCCGCGCTACGCGCGCTGGCTGTCGAAGAACGCCGTCCAGTCCGCGTGCGTCGAACCGTCGTCGCCCAGGATGAACGCCTCGACCATCTCCCGCGCCGCCTCGTCGGAGAACTGCACCGGCGGCGACTTCATGAAGTAGGCCGAGGGGCCGATCAGGGGGCCGCCGATGCCGCGGTCCATCGCGAGCTTCGCGCAGCGGATCGCGTCGATCGCCACCCCCGCCGAGTTCGGGCTGTCCCACACCTCGAGCTTCAGCTCGATCGAGATCGGCACGTCGCCGAACTCCCGGCCCTCGAGCCGGATGTGCGCCCACTTCCGGTCCTCGAGCCACGGCACGTGGTCGGAGGGCCCGATGTGGATGTTCCCCTCCCCGATATCCCGCGACAGCTGGGAGGTGACGGCCCGGGTCTTCGAGAGCTTCTTGGACGCGAGCCGCTCCCGCTCGAGCATGTTCAGGAAGTCCATGTTCCCGCCGAAGTTGAGCTGGGAGGTGCGCTCGAGGAGCACGCCGCGGTCCTCGAACAGCTTGGCGAGCACCCGGTGGACGATGGTGGCGCCCACCTGGCTCTTGATGTCGTCGCCCACGACCGGGAGGCCCGCCTCGGCGAACCGCCGCGCCCACCCCTGGTCGCTCGCGATGAACACCGGCAGGCAGTTCACGAACGCGCAGCCGGCGTCGATCGCGGCCTGCGCGTAGTGGCGGACGGCCTGCTCGCTCCCGACCGGGAGGTAGCAGGCGACGACCTCGGCCCCGGCCTCGCGGAGGGCGGCCGCCACGTCGACCTCGGGCTCGTCGGACTCGGTCACGACCTCGCGGTAGTACTTCCCGAGGCCGTCGAGGGTGGGCCCCCGGAGGACCGTCACCCCGGTGGGGGGGACGTCCGCGAAGCGGATCGTGTTGTTCGGCTCGGTGAAGATGGCCTCGGCGACGTCCCGGCCGACCTTCTTGGCGTCGACGTCGAAGGCCGCGACGACCTCGACGTCGCGCACGTGGTAGGGGCCGAGGCGGACGTGCATGAGGCCCGGCACGCGCTGGTCCTCGGGCGCGTCGCGGTAGTACTCGATGCCCTGCACGAGCGACGAGGCGCAGTTGCCCACGCCGACGATGGCCAGCCTGACCTTGCTCATGTGGTGCGCTCCTTCCTCCGCAGCGCCCGGCGGCGCTCGGGTCGCTCCGCGCCCCCGGTGCGGTTCCGCTCGGCTCGGATCAGCCCGTCGAGCCAGGCGATGTCCTGCTCGGTGGAGACCTGGCCGTGCTCCATCAGCGAGAGCGTGTAGGTGTCGTACCGCTCCCGCCGGGCCTGGAGCATGTCCTTGATCGTGGAGAGCCGCTCCTCGAGGTAGGCGCGGCGCCGCTCGAGGAGGCGGATCCGGGTATCGGGGGCCAGGTACTTGAAGAACGCGAGCCGCACCCGGAACCGGTTCTCCTCGGGGCTCTCGGTCCCCGCCTCCTGGAGGAGGTCGAGGAACAGCCGCTCGCCCTTCTCGGTGATCCGGTACACGTTCTTCCGGCGGCCGACGGCCTGCTCGTCGAAGACCTTCTCCACGGCCCCCTCGCGCTCGAGCCGGCGCAGGCTCGGGTAGAGCGAGCCGTAGGAGACCCGCCAGAACCCCCCGAGCGTGTCCGTGAGCCGCTTCGAGAGCTGGTAGCCGTGCATGGAGCGCTCCTTCAGCAGGCCGAGGACCGCGAGCTCGAGCATCCCTCGTCGTCCTTCCATCTGTGTCGAACCGATATAACGGACGGATATATCGGCTCGATATATACCCGGCGGGCGGGGCCGCGTCAAACCGGGAGGACGCGCCGCGCGTCCCTCCTGTCGCAGGACCCGCTCAGCCCGGCGCTCCGGGCCGCCGGTAGCGGAGGACGCTCTCGGGGGGTCCGATGCCCGGCGGGAGGCGAGGGTCGGCCTCGGGCGGCCCCACGACGGTCCGGAGCGGGAGGACGCCGGCCCAGATCGGGAGGCCCAGGTCCTCCTCGTCGTCCACGGGCGGTCCGGTCCGGACCTTGGCCGACGCTTCGTCGAGGGGGATCGCGAAGATCGCGGTCTGCCGCAGCTCTCGGTCGGTGGGCGGGCGGACCTCGGCCGAGCGCCCCGGCGCGACGTGGTCCACGAGGGCGGCCTGGGCGCGGCGCTTCTCCTCGGGGTCGGTGACCTCCCGCGCCCGCCCGTAGACGATCACCGAGCGGTAGTTGATCGAGCTGTGGAAGCCGGAGCGCGCGAGCACGAGCCCGTCCACGAGCGTGGCGGCGAGGCACACCTCCGCGCCCTCGCGGAGGGCGCGGAGCGTCCCGCTCGCGGGGGAGCCGTGGACGTACAGCGCGTCGCCCACCCGGGCGTGGATGGTGGGGATTACCCGCGGGGAGCCGTCCACCAGGGTCGCGAGGTGGCAGACGAGGGCCTCGTCGAGGATCGCGTCGATGACCGTCCGGTCGTAGACCCCCCGTTCGGGGAGGCGGCGGACGCGGGTCCTCTCGGTGGGTTCGACGCGACGCACGGCCGCGCCATGGTAGCCGAGGGGCCGACGGGGCGGCCCTACCCGCCCGGGAGCGCCTCCAGCGAGGGCGGGCCGGCGGCCGGGGGACCCGTGCACGGCACACGGAGGAACGGCCGGGCCACCACGAGGTCCCTCCGGAGCCCGGAGATGCGGAACGCGACCCGGTCGCCGAGCGGGCCGCGCCGGCACCACGAGCGGAACCACCAGCCGGCCGTCGCCTCCCGGAGCGGGAGGATCCCACGGACCCGGACGGCGAGGCCGTTCCCCCGGATCGGGAGCGGGCGTCCGTCCGGCCCCTCGAGCGTGAGCGCGAGCCGCGCCCGGACCCGGCAGGGGCCGCCGCCGCGGCGGTGGACCTCGACCGCGATCCCGAGCCCGCCGCCCAGGCCCGCCAGCACCCCGGGCTCGAACGAGAGCTCCGCGGCCGCGAGGTCGCGCCCCCGGCAGACCGGGTAGGTCCGAGGGTCCTCCTGGAGCCAGGCGGGCGGCGGCCGGGGGAGCGGCCCGGGGCGCGGGAGGAAGCGGACGGCGGCGGCGGTGAGGTCGAGGAGCGTGACCGGGGGCTCCCGGGGCGTCCGCGGGTCGAACAGGGAGGCCGCGAGCGCCCCGGGGTCGGCGGCGCCGGCCGCGCGGAGCGCGAAGACGTAGCCGGGAGCGGGGGCGCCGATCCCGCCGTCCGGGTCGCACCCCCTGGTGGCCACCTGGAACCTCGCCTGGCGGAGCCAGAGCCTGGTCTCGGAGGCCTCCGTGACCGCGCCGCACCTGGTCCAGGCGACCGACCCCGCGACGACCGTGGTCCCCTCCGGGAGCCCGCCGGTCCGGGGGGCCGGGGACAGCAGGCGGACCCGGTAGCCGGCCGGCACCTCGACGTCGCGGACCCGGAGGAACAGGAGGGGCGCGAACTGGAGGCGGGCGCTGTTGACCTCGGCCACGCTCCAGATGCCGCCGGGGCCGGGACGCACGACCCGCTTGAGGACCACCTCCTCGTGGAACGCGGGGCCCGCGGCCGGGCAGCCGGTCGGAAGGCAGAGCCAGAGGCGGGCGAGCTCCACGCCGTTCAGGGCCCGCCAGGACTGCTCGCGCGCGACGAGCGGGTGCGGCCAGCCCAACACCTCGCGGGCGAACCGCAGCGCCACCGCCCGCGGCTCGAGCCGCCAGCGGACCGAGCGCTCCCCTCGGTCGGCGAGGCGCTGCACCCGCGCTGCAGCCTCGGCCGACTGCTCCGGCCAGAGGGCGAGGAGCGCGCGGGGGGCGGGCGCGGCGGGTGGGGCCGGGGCTCCCCGGGGTGCGGTGCAGCCCGCCGCGAGGAGCGCCGCGAGGGCGAGGCGGGACAGGGGCCCTCGGACCACGACGCCGACCACGATAGCCCGGCAGCGGGCGGCGGGGGCGCGTGGGAGACTCCTCCGCGTGCCGCTCCTCCTGGCGGGTGTCGCAGGGGTCGCCTACGGGGTCGCCGACTTCCTCGGCGGTCTCGCGTCGACCACGCTCCGGGCGGAGCGCGTGGTGGTCGTCGCCCAGGTGCTCGGCCTGGCGGTGACGCTCGGTCTCTCGCCCGCCGTCGCCGCCTCGCCCTCGACGGCGGACCTCGCGTGGGGGGCGGCGGCCGGCGTCGGCGGGGGCGTGGGGATCGCCGCCCTGTACCGGGCCCTGGCCATCGGGCCCATGAACGTGGCCGCGCCCACCGCGGCCGTGGTGGGCTCGGTGGTCCCCGTCGGGGTCGGCCTCTCCTTCGGGGAGCGCCCGGGCCCGGTCGCGCTCGCGGGCGTGGCCTTCGCCCTCCTCGCGGTGTGGCTCGTCGGCTCGGCCCCCCACCCCGACGCGGGCCCGGGCCGGGGCCGGCG